>JAENXH010000009.1 GCA_016649585.1 Methanosarcinales archaeon | reverse complement strand
TCTTATTTCCTCAGACAGGTCAACTGCGATAAAAGCTCTCATAAACTTTTTTGCTCCTCCTTTGATCAAACTTTTTTGTGAAAAGAGATTGTTGGTAATGCTTTTCTTTCTAAGAAAAGGTTTTAAGAAGAGGTTTTGATTAATTTTGAAATCCTTGCAAGAGAGCGTTGCCGCTTCTCATCCTCACGCTCCTGATAGGTTCTTATTGCCCTGAGGATGTCTACTCTTCGGAATTCTGGCCAAAACGGAGCGCAGAAGTACGCTGTACATTCGTTCCCTAACGCCTGCCAGGGTACGAAATTACTCAATCTCACTTCCCCACCTGTTCTTATGATCAAATCCACACTCGTTTTTACTCTTGAATCCGAGGCATCGTCTTCTCCTTCAATTTCGCTTATGTACAAATGCCTTGAAATCGTATCCTCATCTATCTCTTCAGGCTTTAATAAACCTCTTTTTACCCTATCTGCGATTATACGCACCGCATCCACTATCTCCATCCTTCCACTATACGCTACTGCAATGAATAATTTGAATTTGTTATACTGCTCGGTTGCGTGTTCTGCTTTTCTTATCCCCTCTTTGACCGATTCGGGCAGCAAATTGACGTTCCCTATCGCCTTCACACGTACTTCATTCTTATGAATCTTTTCATCCTCACTTAACTTCTCGAATTCCGCACGCAGTAGCGCAAAAAGCTTCTCTTTCTCATCTTCCGTCCTGCAAAAGTTTTCAATAGAAAAAGCATAGAGCGTGAGTTGTTCCACGCCTATATCAAAGCACCATTCGATTACACGTTCCGTAATACCCGCGCCATAGTTATACCCCTCTTCGATTGAAACCCCGATCTTCCTCGCATATCTCCTGTTTCCATCCATGATTATCGCTACATGTCCGGGTAAACTCCGCGCTAATATCTCATCCTCCAGCAATTTCTCATATTCGCCGTAAGCCATCCCCCGCAACCAGCCGTACGCGCTCGCCGTTCTACGCAATGCGAATGACATCAATCTCCTGTTTTTTTGCTTCACTTCTCCACGACTCATCATCTCTACGCTCCTGCTCTCTTTCCGAAGTCCATCACCTTTACCTTCATCGTGCAAAGCTCTACAACCGTTGCACACCCTGCAACAGGAGTTATATCCCGCTTTTTTTGATACGGTGTTTGTGATTGCCACGTCCCGGAATTTATAAGGAGCACGTTCCGGTATTTAGCAATACCAACGGTATGCGTATGTCCACAATGGAGTATATCAGGAACCGGGTCAATTACGCCATAGTCATGCTCATTGGGAACAATAGAAACGGTATTCCCATATATGGGCGCAAGATGTCGTCTCCTCAGCATCTCTATCATCACGTCTTCCGGCTTTGAATAACTCAGCCTCGATACCGAGTTGACAAGATCGTCATAAGATTGTCCATGGTATATTAATACCTGCCTGCCACCGATTCGTATGTAAGCGGGGTTGCTCACGAAGCACGTAGTATCAGGAAATAACTTCCTGAGGTTCTCGGGCAAGGGCGGCTGTGGCTCTGCACCCCTAACTGCATCATGGTTTCCAGGCGCTACCACGACGTGTATATGCGAAGGTAAATCGTGGAAATATCCCGCTGCTACTTTATATTGCTCCTCAATATCAGTAATTAACAAATCGTCCTCCTGGCCGGGGTATATCCCTATTCCATCAGCAATATCGCCAGCAACCACCAGATATGCAATATTTATGCGTTTGGCTTTCTCTTTTAGCCACTGCACGAAACTATCCCACGCTTCTTCTAAAAATGTGTTGCTCCCCACATGCAGATCAGAGATAAATACTGCATATACAGACCTCTTCCTTTGCTTTTCCTGTTCGGATGAGGATAACGATAATTGTGAAGTTGACGATGAGATCGGTACATCTGGATGGATTACCTTATTTGCAATAAAATACCCCTCGTTAGCTAAAAAACCGGTAACGCCTATTACCTCATCAGAGATTATCTCTTCTTGATGTGGCACGATGACTGATAGGCTCCCGGTAGGATCTTCCAATTCCACCCGGATATTTCCTTTTGCCGTTTTGTTCATAGAAGAGACCATTCCCACCACTGAAATATCTTCGCTACCCATTCCATTTTTTATAAACCGTATCTGCCCGCATTTTACCCTCTTTTTTAATATTCCACTTATTCGCTCATATCGGTCAATGAAATGCGGTAAGAAATCTTTATGATCCGCAGCTTTGCCAAACTCAGGGAACGATTTTAGTATAGTTGGAGCTTCCTCGTGCGTCTGCTGTTTGACTACCTTCTTTTCTTTTTCATCATCTCGTGCGCCTTTCTCTTTGATAAAGTCTGCTATCTGCTCTGGAGAAATTACACAAATTGAAGGGTCCAACGATCTACTCACACTTTCTGCTATCGCATCAAGGTTGAAATGCCAGGTGCTTTTTCCATTGCCATCGTAGTGCGCGAGCAGTTCAATTGCCTCTGGATGGATCTGGAATCCAAAATCGGCAAACCGCTTCACAAGTTCTAACTCCTTCTGTTTGCCATTTCTACCTGACAACATTTTACGCATTCGTTGCTTCTGTGGCAAAGCATTTTTTCACATTGCTAACATAAGCAATGGAACGGCGAAGCCGTTCAAAAGATTATAACCATTCCTTTATCCTCGCTTCCAAATACGGCTTTGGCAGAGCTCCCTGTATAGCATCCACGGGCTCGCCATTTTTAAAGATGAAGAGCGTGGGTATAGCCATTATTGCATATTCCGTAGCTATTCTCGGATTTTCATCCACGTTCAGTTTTCCAAACACGACTCGCCCTGCGTATTCCTTCGCCATTTCCTCAAGTACTGGTGCAATCATTTTGCACGGACCACACCAGGGAGCCCAGCAATCCACGACGAGCAAAGGATATTTTTTTACCGCTTCTACAAAAGTACCGTCGGTTATCACCATAGGATGGTCTATTATTCCCCCACCCGTTTCCCCTCCCTCTTTCATCGCTTTTACCTTCTCTTCCATATCACGCATCTTCCTCTCTCTTATCCGCTCCATCTCCCTCTCTTCATCGCTCACAACCGCGCTATCAACCTCTTTTTCTTCACCCATACTTATATCCCTATCACTGCATCTATTATGAGTTCTTAAAAAGATGAAAAACGTTGATAAACGTTATGCTTAATTTTTGGTTGTACCGTATTGTGGTTGCCTCTAAACGGTCATCGCCATCGATCATCGTGAATTTCGGCTACCGCAGGGACCGTGCAATACGGCTTTTGCTGTCGCCCCTTGTTTGCCATAGTAATCATCCTCCGCTTGGTTAGCGAGGTCAAACTACTCTTCGAAAGGGGCAATTATCTATTTGTTCTTTTTATATTTAAATCCATTCTCATTCCGATTTTGGTTCATGCAGTGGCGTAGAAAATGCTTTCTCCACTAATGGCCGGTGAATGGCGTTGTAAGAGCAGAAAGGAATGACACGTCCATCTGGAGTGGCATAGTGTATCCCGCATCGCGTAACGCGTTCCAAATCGTAGTTATAAGGGTCCATAAAGTGCATTGCACCGATAAAAAGCGCATTACGATGAAACTCAGCAAGAGCTTCTCGATTACCTATTCCCAGGATATTTGTAAGTAAGGCCGTAGAATCAAGACCCGCAGGTGCCTTATCATTATCGATAAATTTTCTTAATGCGGATATGAGCGCTGCTGTTGCCTTTATTTTAGCAATTTTCGACTTGCCGGTCTCTTCTGCGCCCTCATTTAAGAACTCCATGAAACCCTCAACGTCCATAAATTCTGTTATCGGTATAAACTTCCCGTTTTCAACAAACACATACGTTGCGGCGCCGCAATGCGGATGCACGGTGAATTCTAATTGGGGAATATCTTTCCACGCCTCCACGAAATACGAGATAGGAAGGACAAACGGCACGGGATAGAAACTCTCACGTGGTATTTCACCATCTGTTTGCTCTTCCAGAAGCTTGATGGAATCTGGAATCGTTATTCTTCCTTTCTTCCTTTCTGCTTCATCTACTCTTCCCTCGAAAGCGATTGGCTGTACGTTCACCCCTTTTATAATATGCAAGTTCTCAGCCGCAAATCGTACCATATCCCCCATCTGGTCGTCATTCACACCCTTCATAAGCGTGGGAACGAGCACTACACTTTTTATTTCACCCGCCCAACAATTCTCTATTGCCTTTAACTTCGTTTTTAAGGCCGGGTAGCCTCGTAGTATCTTATAGGGCTCTTCGGTCACCCCGTCAAACTGTAAATAGACGGTATGCAAGCCCGCTTCTTTTAACTCATGGCAGAACTCCACGCTCTTTGCCATTGCTATTCCATTCGTCGCCACTTGAATATGCGAAAAGCCAAAGTTACGTGCCATTTTTACAATCTCTACGAAATTTTCCCGCAATGTTGGTTCGCCACCCGCAAACTGAATTGCAGGGCAGGGTGGCACTTCACTCCTGAGCAGTTTCATCATCTCCTCAAGTTGTTTCATCGTCGGTTCGTAGAGGTAACCGGCGACCGCGGAATTTGCAAAACAGATGGGGCATCGCTGGTTGCACCTGTTCGTGAGGTCAATAAGTGCGAGCATTGTCGAACTCTTATGCTCGGGGCAGAGCCCGCAATCAAACGGGCAGCCTTTATCGCTCTCTGTAATTTGAATACCAGCAGACCCCTCGTTGTCCTTACTTCCCCATTGTGCAAATTTCTCGTAAAGGTCTGCATCCGACCAATAGATATCATTGAATTCACCGTGTTCCTCGCAGCTCTTCTTCATCAGTATCTTGCCATCTTCCTCGTACACATCCGCATCAATGACTTTAAGACACTGTGGGCACAGCGATTTCGTCTTCATATTCTTCATTCGTCATCCATATCCAGAATAATTTATAAAATAAGTGTGAAATTAGAGATATATAAAGTTACGTAAAATAGATATAAAGGGAACATGCGAACAGCAATAGAAGTCGTAGAGGGTATAAAAAGTGGAGCTATATCCTGTGAAGAATTACTATCGAAAATCTACGAAAGGATAGAGAAAAGTGAATTGAATTGTTATATCACGTTAAACAAAGAGAACGCACTTGAAACTGCGAGAGACGTGGATAAAATACGTGAAGATGAGGGATTCGAGCGAAAGAAACTGCTCGGCGTGCCCATAGCCATCAAAGATAGCATCTCCACAAAGGGCATTCAAACAACGTGCGCATCAAAAATTCTTACTGGTTACGTTCCGCCCTACGATGCTACGGTAATAGAGGCACTGAAGCAAGAGGGAGCGATAATTATTGGGAAAACGAATATGGACGAGTTCTGCATGGGTACGTCCACGGAAACCAGTTATTACGGAGCGACGAAAAACCCGCATGATCTCACCAGAGTGCCGGGTGGCTCTTCAGGTGGTAGTGCAGCGGCCGTATCGGCAGGAGAAGCGGTTATCGCGCTTGGTTCTGATACCGGGGGCTCCATCAGATGCCCTGCTTCGTTCTGCGGCGTTGTTGGGCTGAAAACCACGTATGGATTCGTTTCACGTTACGGGCTTATCGCATACGCTAATTCATTAGAGCAGATAGGTCCAATAGCATCAACGGTAACAGATACCGCTTTGCTCTTAGAAGTAATATCCGCGAAGGATGAACGGGACAGTACGCAGATAAAAATAAAAAATAACGCACCCACGAACTACTGCTTCTCATGGCGAAACGGAACGAAAAGCGAAAGTGAAGAGATTAAGGGTATGAGGATCGGCGTTCCCAAAGAGTTCCTCGAGGGCGCTTCACCGGCAGTTAAAAAGTCCGTGTGGGCTGCGGTACATACCTTTGAGGACTTAGGTGCAACTTACGAGGAGATAAGCATGCAGAACTTGAAATATGCGCTTGCTTCGTATTACCTCATTGCGATGTCTGAAGCGTCATCCAATCTTGCGCGGTTTGACGGGCTCAGGTACGGGCTCCGAACCGGCAAGGACGAGGACTGGCATACAACGTTCTCGAGGATACGGGGTGAAGGATTTGGCGAGGAAGTAAAGAGGCGGATTATTCTTGGCACGTACGCGCTCTCAGCGGGCTATTACGGCAAATATTATTTAAAAGCGTTGAAAGTACGAACACTGATAAAACGCGAATTTGAAGACGCATTGAAGACGCATGATATATTGGCGATGCCAACGATGCCGTTTGTCGCTTTTAAACTTGGCGAGAGAATAAAAGACCCGCTTTATTTGTATCTCGCAGATGTGAATACCGTTTCGATTAATCTGGCGGGTGTACCTTCAATATCTGTTCCGTGCGGATTCTCGAACAATTTACCTATAGGGTTGCAGCTCGTTGGCAAGCATTTTGAGGAGGATATGATATTGAAGGCTGCTTATGGGTATGAACAGAATGTATCTTGAGAACAGATCGCATAGTTTCCACGCATAACCATTATAGGTATAGATATATGGATATAAGTGGGACTAGATAATTTTAGAGAGACTATGGGTGGATTAAAGGGATGGATGAACTCATAAAGAAGAGATTGATAATCTCAAAAAGACTCTATACGCATGGGGAGCTTCATGGTCTGTCTAGTTCTTCGATGGATAGAATGTTAGCCATCCATCATTTTGACAACTCTGTCGAAATAACCTTGAAGAATATCCTTTTGAAGTATGGAATAAAAACTGAAAATGAACTCAAAATTAATTTTGATACCCTTTGGGCATCCGTAAATAATTATGGCCCCTTTAGAACACAAAATCAGAAGCTCCCTTACGAATCGGAAATGAAAGGATTGCGAACGGTGAGGAATCGAATACAACATCATGCTGATGTACCCTCGTCAGAGGATGTTGATAAATATAGAATTGCTACAAGAGCATTTCTTGAAAGCGTTTTTGATGAATATTTTGAAGGAGTAAATTTTCCCGAAATTTCCTCGCTTGATTGGATTGAAGGAGAATGGATTCGCAAGAGACTTACAATGGCATATGAGTGTATATCGAGAGAGGAAACAACAGAGGCGCTTAAATTGGCTTATTCCGGTTTGGCAGGATTTAGAAAACGATTAGCAGACTACTTCCTTCCTGATATTGGGAAATTATCTTTTATTGGGGTTGGCCAAGAAACACTAACCGAAATTTTCCTTAAAGCTTTTGAAAAAGTAATATTTTGCAATCATAGAGCTGTTCTTTCTGAACTATCTCGAACCACAATTGCAAAGCAAGATGATGGTAGTATTGCATTTGCACCGAATATAGAAGAAATTGCGAATTTAGAAGAAGTCAATGATAATAAAAAGGCACAACAGAAGATTGATGAGATTACATCGATTATAGATACTTTCCAAGGGATTTACCAGGGTGTTCCGTACTCGTAAAATCCTTTCGCAATCTCGCCAAGTGCTCGAAGCATGATGCGTGGCAATACTGAGGACCAAAATGGGCTGCGCCTGAGATGGCCAGACGTTTAAAGCAGGGCTCCAATTTATTCTCCCGATTTCTCAAATCCCACTAAAATACTCCCTGAAGAAATAGCCAAAGTCCTCCAAGAATCTTTTCTCTTCGTCTTTCCGCCGTTGCTCAGAGCCGTAAATACCAAACACATGATTTAAGATTTTTGCAAACGAAAGAAAATTCTGATTCTTGGTATTCGCCAGTTTAGTGTTGCTTCTTCGCACCTTTCTCCTTCACTTCTGAAATCGCCTCTCCATCCGTGAATAACACCTTAAGCGCATCGCCAACCGAGATCTCCTTCACACTCCGTACAATCTTCCCTTCCGGCAATTTCGAGCAGATACTATATCCCCGCTCAAGGATTGCTAAAGGACTTAAAGCGTCCAGTTTACCTGTAAGGGCCTGCACACCTTTACGCTGCAACGTCACGAGATGCGTAATCTCAGCAACCATATTCCGCTTGAGTTCATCTACCGTCTGCCGATATTGGTTTATCCGCTCGGTAGGCTTTCGAAATAAAACGCTCTTTTCTATGCTCGCTAACTGCTTCCGATAGTATTCAATCGCTTTAAAAAGATTCTGCCGCATCCTCAACTCCAAAGAACTCAGGTTCTTCGCTATCTCGCGTTTGTCCGGCACAACAAACTCCGCAGCTTCCGACGGTGTCGCTGCGCGCTTATCAGCCACAAAATCCGCGATGGTAAAGTCCGTTTCATGCCCCACCGCCGAAATCACGGGTATTGCCGATGAGAAAATCTCCCGCGCAACGCACTCTTCGTTAAACGCCCACAGCTCCTCTATCGAACCCCCACCTCTACCCAGTATAAGCACATCTATCTTCTCCCGTTCCGCGCTATACCGGTTCATAAGCCGAATAGCGTTTACGATTTGCGATGATGCTCCCTCGCCCTGCACTGCAACGGGAGCCAGCAAAATATGGACGTGCGGGAATCGTTTCTTCGTTATCTTCAACATATCCCTGATAGCTGCACCGGTGGGCGAAGTGATAATACCAATTCGGCGTGGAAAACTTGGTATCGGCTTCTTATACGCCTCGTCAAACAACCCTTCCTCCTTCAACTTCTTCTTTAACTGCTCAAATGCACGATAAAGTGCACCTATGCCCTCCTCTTGTATCTCCTCCACGTATAACTGATACTTTCCCCGCCTCTCATACACGCTTATATGTCCCCGGACTATCACACTCATCCCGTCTTCAGGAATGAACTTCAGTCCTCGGTTCTGTTCCCTGAACATCACGCACGGCAACTCTGAAGATTCATCCTTGAGCGTGAAGTACAAATGACCGGAAGTAGGCTGGCTGAGGTTGGAAAGCTCCCCCTTAATATAAATGTCGCTCAGCACTTCATCCTCGTCTAATCTCTGCCTTATGTATCTCGTGACCTCCTGGACGCTGTATATGCGCGGTGTTTCTTTCTCTTCTATCCCCTTTTCTTCTTTCTCTTCGATCCTTGCTATCTCTATTCCGCTATCGCTTTCAACACCGCTCTTTTCTTCTTCTACATCCTTTTGAGAATGCAGGAAATCCGTTAAGGTAATTCCTTTCCTAGGCTTCTCCATTTCTCTAAAGTTGATTTATATGGAATATACCCCCGTCACTATATAACCTTCGGTGGAACTAATAACGTGAAGATAAAACCAAATTCAGCGCATTTTTCTTGCTCGTTCACACATTCACTATTACCAAAACGCCCATACATGAGAGCGTTACGATTATCCCCGCGATTATCACACCTGCGAGAATAGCAGGAAATGCGTATCGGCAGCGAATGCCGAAGACAAAGGCGACTGCACAAGCTGTCCATGCTCCCGTCACAGGCAGAGGAATCGCAACGAAAGGTATCAGTCCTAAAGCGCCGTATTTCTCTATCCTGCTGTTATATCGCCGTGTTCTCTCGAAGAGCCAGGTAAAGAAGCGGTCGAAGATGCTGTATCTTCTCAGCCAGTTTGAAACAGGATCAAGAAAGAGGAGCAACGGTACTACGGGTAGCATATTCCCTATCACAGAGAGAGAAAAAGCTTGTGCCGCACCCATACCATAAATGCCAATTGCAAAAGGTATGGAAGCACGGAGTTCGCCAAAGGGGATCATCGCCATCAATATCACCTGGATGCTTTCCAACACTATCGCAAAACTGATAGGCATAATCCTTTGTTATGCACTCCATATTTATAAATTAATAGAGAAGATGGTTGATTAAGGAAGTAGGAGAAGAGAAGGAAAGAGCGGGAAATGAAATTCAACCCAAAACAGATAAGGGAAGATACAAGCAAGGATTTTGAAGCTGCATGGATAAGTGGAACAAGATACGCGAGTGAGAGAGGATTTAATGAGGGCTATCCGCGGTCTTTGCTGCGTTTACGATGTGGGCAGCCCCACCCAGTGTTTGAAACTATCCAGAAGCTAAGAGAGGCGTATCTGCGGCTCGGCTTTGAGGAAGCTATGAATCCCGTGATAATAGAAGCGGATGACGTGAAGAAGCAATTTGGCAAAGAAGCGCTTGCAGTCTTAGATCGCTGTTATTATCTCGCTGGCTTGCCCCGTCCAGACATCGGCATCTCAGATGATCGGGTGAGGCAGATGAACTCGTACTTTGGGAAAGACTTATCGAACGAGGAAATAGAAGAACTCAGGAATACCTTGCACCGGTATAAAAAAGGCGAAATCGGCGGTGATGATCTGGTATATGAAGTGGCACATAGTCTGAGCGTAGCGGATATGGAGGTAACGAAAGTGCTTGATACTGTTTTCCCGGAGTTTAAAAATATCGCCCCGATCGCTTCAAGTGCCACGTTACGAAGTCACATGACCTCTGGCTGGTTCTTGACGCTTGCGGGACTCTGGAATAAGAAGCCATTGCCGATAAAACTCTTCTCTGTGGATCGCTGTTTCAGGAGAGAGCAGCGCGAGGACGAAATACGGCTTCGTAGTTACCATTCCGCATCATGCGTCCTATGCAACGAAGACGGTGAAGTGAGCATAGACGATGGTAAAGAGATTGCAACCGGGCTGCTTTCGCAATTCGGATTCGAAAAGATAAGATTCAGAAAGGACGAGAAGCGCTCGAAATATTACATGCCGGATACGCAAACAGAAGTTTTCTGCTATCATCCACAAATTGGCTGGGTAGAATTAGCTACTTTTGGTATTTATTCGCCTACTGCATTAGCGCAATACGACATTCCGTATCCCGTGATGAACCTGGGATTGGGCGTAGAGCGATTAGCGATGATATTGCACGATGAGGCTGACGTGAGAGCATTAGCATTTCCACAATTTTATGCACCACTGAAATTGAGCGATAGAGAATTAGCAGGGATGATAAGCATGGAAAAGACACCAGGCACGCCAGAAGGTGAGGAAATAGCTAAAGACATTGTGCGCGTATGTGAGGATAACGGTAATGCGAAATCACCTTGCGAGTTTCTCGCATATAGCGGCACCCTATTCGGTAAGGCTATTGAAGTTCGGGTGATAGAGCCAGAGGAGAACACGCTTTTATGTGGTCCCGCCACTCTGAATGAACTCGTTGTATTTGAAGGGGCTATACTTGGCCTACCGAGGAAAGAGAAATGGGGGAAGGAGTTTGAAGAGGGTGTGCTAACAAACATACGGTTCTTAGATGCTTTTGCAGCTTTTGCAGCTTCTACAATAGAAGAAGCCGTCAAAACAGGAGACATAGACAAAAAAGATAGTGAAGTAAAGGTGAAGATAGTGAGAAGCGGCGCGGATATAAATATAAAGATAGACGATGTGGCGATGCGTTATATCACCTCGACGAAGAAGAAGATTGATATACGTGGTCCGGCTTTTCTTACTGTGGTGTGTAAAGTGGTTTAAATAAGGACTACAAAGACTTCTTCCTGAATGCCTCCCGCATGAAATGAAAACATCAAACAAGATGTAAAGACCCCTTTTCGCCACGCAAAAGAACAAACAAGTTTCTTTGGTAAAGCTTTCTTTTCAAAAGAAAGTTTGTTACATGACTTTTCTCATCATTATCGCGCCTTCACCATCCTTGTAATAAAACGGAATGAACCCAAACTCCATAAATCCCATACTCCTATATAATCTATGTGCTACATGATTGCTTACCCGTACCTCCAGCCGCACAAATCCTATTTTTCTTTTCCGCAGCGTGTTAAAAGCCGCTTTTAATAAAACCTTCCCCACACCTACACCTCTATACCTCGAATCAACGGCAATTGCAAATACTCGACCGTCTCCTTCAGGCGTTAATACAAGAACTACGAAACCTATCACCTTACCTTCGTTCTCTGCAACTAAGAAGCCTCCCGGCCATTCCTCATATAATTCCAGATACAACGCGGCATCGCCATCTAAGAATGATTCATCCTCTATTTCCATCACTCTTCTGATATCCGGCTTTTCAAAATGCCTCAATTTTATCGTAATTCCTTTTGCCGTGCTCACCACAACGTCCATATTTACTGCTGTCCTTCCATCTCTTTCTTAACCGTATATTCAATTATGAGTTCAGCTATCTTTCTCATCATCTCTTCGCTCAAATCATACTCGCGGCTTTCTCTGTTCTTCCTCGCCCGCTTACACCACTTCTCTATCACTTCGCTTTGGCGTTGCTCGTCAACGATAAGCATTTTCATTCGTTGTTTCTCATTCTTCGTCTCATTCGCATAGTACATCCTCTTTGAAAGTAAATCTGCAATAGCATCGTCTATTTCATCTATCCTCTTCCGTATCTCTTCCAGTTTCTCGTCACCCGAAGGCATTTTTATTATTTATATCATAAAAGAGGAGGTAAATAAAGTAAGAAACGAGCATGATGTCCATGCAAGAAAGAGATAACGAAAGCGAAGCTGAACAAAAGCCTCCGGATAGCCATAGCGCAGGCGTGATAAGAATAAAAAGCCTGCGTAGCGGCATGAGTAAGGGTAAAGGAGATGCCTTCGGGCATAAGATGGGCGGTAGAGAGAGGAGGAGGGATAAGTATGCGAATGCGAATCCAGGAATTACGAAAGAAAGTCTTGAGGGCTCCTCCCAGTCATGTCTCTTCCTTTTTTCACAACTTCGCAGACTTATTTAGGCAAGCTCCCTTCTCACTACTATTTTGTTCTTTCACCGGTCTTTTGGCGGGAATTGGATTGAGTTTGATGACAGGCATGCTACAAGCGCTTCCTGGTCTTATGATACTTATCCCACCGGCAATTGCCATGCGTGGTAATATTTACAGTGCGCTCGTCTCGCGATTAGGAACGTCCATGCACCTCGGGCTTTTCTCTACAACTCTGAAACGAGGCGGCGTATTGTACCAAAATGCCTACACCTCCTTGGTACTAACGCTCGTTCTTTCTGTCATCTTAGGCTTCTTAGCAAAAATAGCAGCACATGCGTTTGGAATGCCGAACATCGAGTATCTCTCTCTTCATGGCTTCATTCTCATTTCGGTAATCAGTGGTTTAATCTCCGGAATCATCCTGCTCGGTATCGCACTTCTGATCTCTATCATTGGCTACCATCGGAATTGGGATTTGGACAATATGTCCTCGCCGATAATAACCTCTGCCGGTGACATGATGACCATACCTTCGTTGCTCGTTGCTGCCCTGTTATTGCTAAAGCTGGACGTGTACAGTAACCTGCTGAATTTAGGAAGCTGGTTATCTCCAGTCAACCTATTGTCAGCGATTTTTATCGTAGCAACGTTTTTCTGTGCCATAAAAGGTCTAAAGTCAAACGATGCAGCGGTAAGGCGCATTCTTGTAGAAAGCATCCCCATGCTTTTCATCTGCGGTGTACTTGGCACCATCGCGGGAATAGCACTGAATATGCAGTTGGAGAGTTTAATCGCTCTTCCCGCCATTTTAGTGATTATTCCCCCTTTTTTGGGAGAAAGCAATGCGTTAGGCGGTATATTAAGTGCGCGTCTTTCCTCCATGCTTCACATCGGAACGGTGGAGCCAAAGCCCTTTCCCGATAAGCTTGTCTCTGCGAATTTCGCTGTAATATACCTCTTTTCCGTATTCTTATTTTTATTTGTTGGGATGATCTCGTACATTGCGAGCATCTTACTTGGAATGCCCACACCAAGTGTATTTGAAATGCTATCTATCTCACTTTTAGGCGGTATTTTATGTACAACGTTTCTCAACTTCGCTTCCTACTACATCGCGATTTTATCCTTCAGGTTCGGAATGGACCCTGATAACGATACGATACCGCTAATAACCAGCTTAACAGACGTAGTAGGCGTTTTATGCCTTCTGTTTGCGATGTTTATAATTCAACCATTTTAGAAAAGCGTTTGCAAACCTTTTAAGAAAAGTTTTATCAAAAATGCTTCGCAGTGTCGAGGAATAATTAAAGTTTTTCTTTTGGTAACGCTTTCTTTTTCAAAAGAAGGGTTTCAATGCAACTTCCTACGAAATATAGCACTGGATGTAAGAGCATAGATGAGCTGTTAGGCGGCGGCTTTGAATCAGGCACCGTTACTCAGCTCTATGGTGAGGCAGGCAGTGGAAAGACCAACATCTGCCTTCAGGCTGCGATAGAATGCGTGAGAAAAGGGACGACTGTGATCTTTATAGACAGTGAAGGGTTTTCTCCGGAAAGGTTCTTACAAATAGCCAGTGCAAGTTCGAGCACGAGTGGGAGTGAAGATGTAGAAGTAGAAAGCCTAGCACGACGGATTATAATCTACGAGCCACAGAGTTTCGAGCAGCAAACGTCTTGTATAAGCGAGATTGAGACGGTGATAAAGGAAAAGGAAGGTAAAAGCGGAGTTGCACTCGTAATCCTTGACTCAGCTACTCTTTTCTACCGATTAGAGCTGGACGATGAAAGAAGCGTATATTTGAGGCGAGTATTGGCGAACCAGATAATGCAGCTCCTGGAACTCGCCCGCAGGTATGACCTCGCGGTTATAATAACAAATCAGGTGTATATGGATGTTGAGACGGGTAATTTACGACCTTCTGGCGGATATGCCCTCGAACACCTCTCTAAGGCAATCGTGCAGCTTGAGAAAGCGGTGGAAGGGCGTGGTAAAAGAAGAGCCACCTTAAAGAAGCACCGGTCTATGCCGGAAGATACTGCATGCGAGTTTTTTATCACGAGTAACGGTGTTGAGGATAGCCCGAGATGAACCATCAGATTATAATACCAATAATGTAATTTGATAGAGTATAATCAAGCTAAGGTTAGAACTAAAAAGCGAACAATGGAAAGGATGATATAAGATGAAAGTTTTGGTGTACCCGCCAAATAGTCTGATATTGGCAGATTTGGTGGAAAGGGGTGGACATGAGCCAGTGGTATTGATGAAGGAAGTCGGCGAACATGTGAGAGATGCGGAAATAGACGCACCACCAATGAATATCACGGATGAGGACTTGAAAAGGGCACTGAGATATGTATCCGTGGAAGAACCTGCGGGGCTAAAAGGGAGAATAGGGCTGCTTACACCGATGTTGGAAAAAGCCGAAGCGGCAATAATATTGGCGGATGCGCCACCCACCTTTGGTTGCATGGGCTGTGCCGTCGCTGACGAATTCTTCAAGTTTTTGATAAGGAAACAGGGGATACCCACATTAGAAGTGAAGTATGAAGAAGGAAAGCGGATGGAGCCGGTGGTATCAGCGATAATGGAGTTTTTAGAGCGGTTATCAAAAGAAGAGAAGAAAGAAGAAGGATAAGAAGCGTAAGATAAAAATGCCGTCGGTTAGAGTTGCTCAGATATCGTGTGGGACAGAATACAGTGGTATTCAATGGTTAGTGAACGACATAGCCGAGCGATTAGACATTGAACTGGTATTCCCTGAGATGGAGCTCTCGAAGGTGAGTTCGGCGTGCGATGAAGTGGGATTCGAGGCAGAAAGCCCCAGCTTGAATTTGATGATCGCACGCGCGGTATCTATGCTACAGGATCCCACGATAAAAGGCGCTATACTTCTCACGTGCTTCAAATGCTCGGAAGGGACGATTGTAAAGGACATGATAAGGCGGTATCTCCATGAGAGGAGCGATATACCGATTATCGTGTATTCAAACGTGGAGAAGCCGAAGGAGATAGAGCTTTATTCGCGGTTAGAAGCGTTGAAGACGTTGATAGCACAGAAAACGCTCTTGATGCGGGAGAAGCAGGAAGGCGTCACGATTGGGATTGATTCCGGCTCCTCGACTACGAAAGCGGTGGTGATGAAGAATAACGAGATCATCGGGAAGGGCTGGCTGCCGACGACAGACCCGTTAAAGAGTGTGGACGAGGCGCTGGCGAAAGCGTTAAAAGAGGCTGGAATCACAAGAAAGAAGGTAGATGCAATTGGCGTGACCGGACCCGGCCGTGACCTTGTAAGCGAGCACGTAAAGGCAGATCTCAATTTGGAGGAAGTGAGTGTTGTCTCAAAAGGTGCTGCTCTGCTTGCCGAGCGGCACAAGGGCGATGCAACAGTGATCGACGTCGGCGGGATGAACAACAAGCTGATGCTCATGCGTGATGGGATCGTAACGAGCTTTAGCCTGGGCGGTATCTGCGGCGGCTCCTCGGGACGGTTCCTGGAAGTGGCATCGCACCGGTTGGACGTGGACATCTCGGAGTTGGGGCAGCTTGCGATGAAGTCACGGGCAAAGGCTACTGAGCGATTTGACTTGCAGAGCTACTGCATGGTATTCGGGATACAGAGCCTTGTCGTTTCGCTTGCCTCGGGCATCAAGCGCGAGGATGTCGCGGCTGCTGCGTGCCGCTCTGTTGCTGAGCAGGTTTACGAGACGATGATCCAGGAGATGGAGGTACGGCCGCCGGTCATCTTTGTTGGCGGTGTCTCGTTAGTCGAGGGTGTGAAGCGCGAATTTGGGGATATGCTCGGCGTTGAGATCATCGTGCCGCCGTATTCGCAATACGCGGGTGCGGTGGGGATGGCGACGCTCGTGTCCGGGGTTTAAACGTACCTGAAAATTAATTTATAAACAGTGAGCCGAAAAGAATGGTTGGATTAAGGAACGAGGAGTCAACTACAGAAGAGGATGATAATCCTATAAGAATAAAATATTCTGGATTAATTTTGCCATGGTTAGAGCATCTATACCGATTATTTTTAGATCCCTATTTGGGAAAACATAATTTGACGGTGGATGATGAATTTTGGATTTTTTTATCTTTCGGTATTTTCTCCCTACTTTTATATTTCAAAGGGGTAAATGTATGGGTTCCAGCGTTTTTTCTCATGGGTGCGGCTATAGTTCTAATCTTACGCAACAACAGTTACATTAGAAGGAGAATATTCCCAACCGAATCTGAAAAAATCGAGAATTTCTTAAATAATATTGATACAAAAGATTTAAATGATATTCTGAGATTCATTAAAGATTATCAGCTTGATACAAATCAAATTATTAAATTTCTACAATTTAAACCACAAAATTACGATATTTACCTATTTATTCATAAGTACCAACCCATTAGATCGGAACTGATAGATTATATTGTAACGCAAAATTTAGTTAATTTTATGGGTGAAGACCTTTTTTGTAAATATTTATTGTCTTCAATAGATCACATATCAAAAGAAAAATACAATTATATAAAAAGCCAATTCACTAATGAGAAGGTAGCTAAAACTTTAAATTTGTGTTATCCATTCTATTTAGATCATGACCATAGAGTTTTCAAATTCTTTTCAAATATTCTCATTAGATTTAGAAACTCAATCAATTATGGTTCTTTTAAATTAGGAATTCTTTTCTTATCCTTTTTAATAGTTATGTTTGCAGTGAGTAAAGACCCAAGTTTGTTAGTGATGAATCAACCACCAGCTGGAATCAATCCCTCCGAACAAATTTTGAGCAATATACTAGGAGTTATTATGGCATCTTTTATTTTGGCAATAATATTCTTGTATGCTATTAAACAAATTTTTAAACTATTTCGTGGGATTATTTATATCATTTCTCCCGTTTAGGTCTTAGAACTGCTTTACCGCCTTGATGTATTAGCTTAAAGGTGCTTAGCGCTTGGAAATGAAAGAGTTCACTGCGTCATGCTACACTAATCGATACGCTGTAGGGGTCTGAGCGCATAACACACATTAAACGGCTACGAAGTTTTGAGTCTCTACTCTAAAGGTTCCCTTCTACCCCTATTCCACCGAAATTTGACCTATCGGCGGAACTTCGATAAATCCTGAGGTTATATAAACTTGCCCCCTCCAACTGTACAGCGAGAAACAACTAAGACTTAAACAAAAAACACACTGTATCCCTTCAGTGCTCGTTACTTTGTAGCGGTTTTTGATTTACTTTTTGTATCGTTCCATCTTCCATCTTCTATCCTTTTTGTGTCATGGAATAGACGCAGCAAATTGAAAACGCGCGCCTTTCGCATGATGCATGCATATTTAATAACTTGTGAGTGTTCTCTAAACTAAGAG
>JAENXH010000099.1 GCA_016649585.1 Methanosarcinales archaeon | reverse complement strand
GACCTGACCCCTATTCCTTTTCCTGTTAAGTAGCCCCAGCGATAGCGAGAGCAAACAGCCCTTCGGGTTGCGAAAAGTCATGGACTTCGGGCATCACATAATTCGATCTCTAATTACGGACTTCCGTATAATTTTTGAATACCAGAAATATCGCCAGTTCCCAAAGTTCGCTTTTCAATATCGCCAAAATCACCATATCCATACATTGTCAGCGCCACACTTGGTGAGCTGTATAAGTCATTTAATCCATTGTGCCCGAATTCATGAGTAGCTATATTTTGCAAGTCCATGGCTTCTTCGTCACAAAACTCATCTGTACTCCAAGTATAGTATGCATTAAACACAACATCTGAATCTACTATAACTTTTAATGCTGGATTAAACCAAAATGAATTTACTGCAATAACATTCGCCCCATATATTTCAGATAAATCTTCCCATACTACTATGTTATGCTCATCGTTTTCTCCCGGCGTTGCGTCTTCCTTAAGGGGAACGAGTTTGTCAAAAAGCTTAAATGATGATAGTTTTTCTGCGATTGCATCATTCCATGTATCTAAGCTTGCGCCTAAAGCTTTTAAGACCTCTGCCTTTTTTAAGCCACTTCCAGCAATATTTACTTCATATTGCATAGTCTCAGCCCACTTTATTCCGCCAAACATGAACTTATAGATATCTACTGTTTCATCCCAATCTACTGGGTTGGAGTTGGCAGCAGGTTTCACGTAGTGGACAAAAGCATAGCCTTCCACTACCTTTCCGTTATCCATTGATTCTCCAAGATAAAAAACTCCTGGAGCAACTTCTACTGCATTTTCTGGAAGAGTTAATTCTTGATTTTGATTGTTTGCTGAAGTTTTTGTCGGAACAATAGTCACCGTGTCTGTGCCGCAGACTACAGAATACGGCTCTGTTTGACCACTTCCAACACAACCTGTTGCATCACAATCAACATTAATTGTTCCGGCACTGGCAGTAGCCGAAAAAGCCACGAGAATTGAAACCGCTACCGTCACAGCTATTATTGTCGAAATCGCTTTTTTATTTTTTATTCTCATTTTTTTCTTTTTCACCTCCCAATTTTTTTGTTTGATGCTAATGCGTTTTTATCAGACCTTATTTTTTGCTATGAGCTTTCAAGATTTGGTCAGATAATTACGGAAGTAGTAAATCGCAGCACATAAACCTTTCGGGTACATTTCCACCGGAAAGCAAGATTGCTTAGTTTTGGCAGTGCCCGCAGATGTTCTTCGAATCGGTATTGTGCAGATCCTGAGGTGTTCCAACAATGAAAAATAGATGAATTTTGCTATGAATCCTTCCCGGGATGTCCAAAATGTGGCTCTCGAATGGAATTCGTCTGCGAAGCATTTTGATCGAACTTTTTAAAAGTTTGGTTCTTCAAGAAAGATCCACCCACCTCTACCATCTGCAAAAGGCGAATTCGGTACTAAATTGTACGATTGGAACTACCTGTTGCGAGCTAACGCGTCTAAATTTTCCCGAGGGGGTTTTGTTCTTCTCTCTCCGTGTTTCGTCATATAAACAACTTAGCTTAGCCATTCACCGACTCATTAGCAGAAGTGTTTGTCAAAAAGTCTGCTATGTTAGAGATCAACTGGTTATTATCCAGGACATTATATGGCTCTGTAAAAAAGGTCAGGTCGCCGATAGCTAACACCTTCGAGTCCGTGAGCACAACTGCTGAATATCGGCCCGGCACTTCTCTTATCGAAGAATACGTGTTTTCATCGGTGAATATCATCCCGTTCTCTAAAGAGCTGATCGAACACGCAGTGTAGAAAACTATTTTACTTAAATTCTTTGTTATGCTATTATCCTCAAAATCCGTCAGATAAACATACCTGAAGTTTCCGTCATTTTCCTTTAGGTTGTAAAGGTAATCGTTCCAGTAAACGATTCCAAACTCTGTTGACAGTGTATTCATCCTGTCTTTCGATTCTGGCGCAGGTCTGGTTGGGTCATCAATCAGCATCAGCCTTCCACCATGGTCAACGAAATTTCTTATTTCTTCCACTTCTTCCCTGGAGAAAGCTGTTGCTGGCGATATAACTATATACGCGCTGGCATTTGCCAATCGCTCTTCTAAGCTCGCATTCCCTTCTGAATACTCTATCGAATAGCCTCTCGAGATAATTCTATACGCAAGTAGGTTCAATTCTTCCGGTTCGAACCCATTATCATGGGTTGAATCTATTAGAACAGTTCCATACCCCGTTCCATGCACATCACTGAATTCGGTAGGGAGATGCAAGGAAACCTGTATATCCTCAATATCACATATATTCATCGGTGGCGCAGAGTATATTCCCCTATAAAAAAACAGAGTTTGTGCTCCTATCACAATACATACAATTAGCACCATGAACAGTATTTTTCTCATAGCCCTTCTTCATTTCCCATATAAAAATAGTAATTAGCGGGCACTGTGTTTGTTTCAAATAAGGTATCATTCGAATGCGTAGATATGAGTTCAGGAGCATTTTCGGTTATGCTTACCTCTTTGTTAATATCAACTAATCCGTAATTGGCAATGCCCGCATAACTTGCTGCCTTTTCTATAGCATCTGACCTCGTGCCTATCCCATCTACAAGTCCATATCGCATTCCCTCGATTCCGGTATAAATCTCTGCCCTGGATAGAATTTCTTTATCAATGCTCAATCGACCTTTTCTCTGAGCAATGATAGACTCGACAAAATATTGCTTGATCATCTCAATCTGAGTTGCATAATGCCTCTTTGATTGCGCATACTTATACGGACCAGTAATTATGAGTTTCTCGTCTAAACTTTCTGACTTTGGAAGCACAGAAATAACACCTATATTGCCAACCTCGGATGACGGCTTCGCATAAATAAAATTTGAAGCGGCTGCAATATAATACCCTCCCGATACACCCATCCCATCTATTGAAGTAACGACAGGCTTTTCGCTTCTAAGTCTAAGCACCTCAAGATAAATTTCCTCAATCTTTGAAGCCTCTCCACCCGGGCAATTCATCTCTAACACAACCGCCTTTATTGAATTATCCTCTCTTGCATATCTTAACATCTCAACAATTTCATCCTTGGTTTCTTCGTCCATAATAGAGGTATCAATGGCAATTACTCCGACATCCGGAATTTTAATGAAGAAATTAAAGATTAAAATCCCTATAATTATTGAAGCAATAGCCAAAAAAATATACGAGCTACTTAAACGCGAGATGCCACGAAGTGAACCTTGGCTATTTGGCATATTCTTCACCTACTAACTAATATGGACCACTATTTATAAAGCCATGCAGGTTTGATATTTGTGAACCGCTTTCCGTGTCTTTTTATTTTTTCATTGTGAAATACGCCCTAACTCTTCTATAAAATTCTCAACACTTTCAGCAGTAATTTCTACTGCTTTTTGGTCAAGTTCATTTTCATAGATGTTTTTATGCAATCCGTTTGCCGCGTGAAAAAGTAGAATAAGCTCTTTATCCCGGCTCTCTCGTGAAAGCCTACTCATGAAAGACCATATAGCGCCATGTTTATCCGACTTTAATCCTTGCATTGCCGCAATTCTCTTCACTGCAAGTGCAGATGCTTCCCCGAACTTCTCCGACGCCCGAACTAAATCGCCCCTCTTCAATATTTCTTTCGCATCTGCAAGATGCCTCTTGCTCAGCGATTGGTAACGTTCTACCAGGTCTTCAGGGTCAAGCTCTTCATTCAAGCCTTTAAGCACGAACTCAACACCTAACTCTTCTGGGAGGTATCCTGTTTCCTCAGCCTTTTCCCTTAGTTTCTCGCTAAGCCTTTGCGGTAATGTGATGGAAGCAGCTCCCATGATTACCATTTTCTTTATTATTCCCTATTTACTTAAATGTATCGAATGTGTGAATATAGAACTTGCTTAAAGGGCGGTGACAAATGCCCAACGACAGAATAGCAGTGGAACTCACAGAAGTCTCGAAGAGCTATGGTTACTTACAGGCTTTGAAATCCGTAACGTTAAAACTAAAAACAGGCGAATTTTCGGCTCTTTCCGGTCACAACGGAGCAGGGAAGACAACGCTGCTGAAGATGATTGCCACGCATATAACACCATCGTCAGGAACGGTAAAAATATTTGGCGATGATGCGTTCAAAGACGGTGCTGCTGGCGAAATAAGAAACAGAATTGGATTTGTAACGCATGCAAGCTTCCTTTACGATGAGTTAACGATTAGAGAGAATCTACTTTTTTATGCGAAACTATTTCTGATAAAAGGAGAAGAGGACTTCATCGAAACAATTGGGTTTTTGGGTTTGAAACGCTGGTATAACGTGCCTGTGAAGCAACTGTCGCATGGCTTAAGAAAGAGGGCGGACATCGTGCGGGCGTTAATCCATAACCCCGATCTAATATTGCTCGACGAACCGTTCTCAGGGCTGGACACGACAACCTGCGACCTTCTGGTAAGCTACTTCAAAGGTCGTCATGAAGAAAAAGGAAAGACGTTAATATTATCGTCTCATTCATTGGAGTGGGCGAAGCGAATCTGCGATAAACGGATCACGCTTGATAAGGGTAAAATAATCGAAGAAAGCTCATTTCATAAATAACATAGAGAGTGATTAGGAGATGCTATTAAATAAATGAAACCTGGTGGTATTAGGGCTTTTCAAAGCGCTGCTTTGAATATGGCAGAGAAAGACCTGAGGATTGAGTTCCGACGTTCTTATGAAGTTCTATCAATACTTACTTTCGCGGTCGGTTCCATTCTGATCTGCAGTTTCGCGTGGAGTGGTGGCTCTGTAGGTTCAAAACCGGAAGTAGCATCTGCTGCGCTCTGGATTATCATATTCTTCGCAAGTATACTAACCTTCACCACTTCGTTTACACGCGAAGCCGATCTGGGCACGCTTGGCGGTTTGAAAACCTTACCGTGCTCGCCATTAGCAATCCTCTTCGGAAAGATCATTTATGGAACGGCACTACTTTTTCTCGTTGAATGCGCGTTAATCCCTTTCTCCATCATATTCTTGAACCTCGACCTGAGCGGACGATTTCCTGCTCTATTGCTCGTATGCCTCTTAGGTGCGATTGGACTCTCGTTTGCGGGTTCTTTTGTTTCCGGGCTCGTGATGTTCTCGGAGGGAAAAACCTTGCTGCTTTCTTTTCTCCTTATTCCCATTTGTGTGCCGGTGCTTATACCCTCTGTTGTGGCAACGGAGAAAATCATCGGCGGTTCTGGTATAACGGAAGTAATGCCGGAGTTGAGGCTGCTAATCGCCTTCCTCCTTCTGATAAGCGCGATAATGATTCTTACTTTTACGTTCGTTCTCGAAGAATGATCTTTCTTCAGGGTATAGCACCGATAATCTCTTGAGTTAAGTCCTTATAAAGCCACTTTTTATTCGTATCTTTCATTTTCTCTCTTCTGTGTTAATCTTGTGCAATCTCGTGGTTTTATACAACTATTCGGGATTGAAAGGACAGAGCGGGTCTTCAGCCAGTATATCGCCATATTCTGCGTATGCCCTTATCCGGCAGCCACCACCGCATAACTCTTTGTATTCGCACGAAGCACACTTCCCTTTCAGGAACTTCGTCTTTTCTCGGAACATCGCGAGAACGGGATTCTCAGTATCATTCCAGAGTTCACTGAACTTTCTTTCTCTAACGTTCCCTATTTTAAA
>JAENXH010000098.1 GCA_016649585.1 Methanosarcinales archaeon | reverse complement strand
ATCTAAGCTGTTCACCGTTTTTATTGCACCTTCTGCCTCTTCTTCTCTGGCTATTGCAAGCTCATGTGCTTTCAACCCTTCTTTCTCGTCCAGCATCCTTAATTTGTTCTTTTTCAGATACTTCGTAAATTTTCGCCGTACGTTATCCCCCTCTCGTCTGCTTATAACGCGCGCGTCTACGTCTCTATACGCCTTGTTAGTCTCAATAAAAAGCTTCCACGCCTCCACTATCTCTTCATCCTCGTCTTCTAAGTCCAGAAATTTCTTTAACCGTTCTTCTTGCACCATTTTCCCTCTATGTCCCCACCTGTATCGGATGAGATATGCGCTTCAGTGTTGCTATTGCAGAAAGAGCAGCTAAATAGCTCGTCTTTGGATTCGCAATCGAAGGGACGTTCTCTACCCTAACGAATAATGCACCAAATTCACCCCTCGCTTCTATCTCATGCACATTCTCCTTTGTAGCTGGGTCTGCAATTATTCTCACCTTTGTTGCCTCCGAACCTATGCCTGCAATGCTTAAAGAAGCAGCTACGTTTATGTTCTCCGGGAAATGCGTCACCGCCTCCTTCGCTGAACCTACAAACAACGTTTTCTCATTCGTTATTGACGATAAATCTATCCCCTGTTTCTGGACATACGCATTCCCTTCAAATCCCCGCGGGGGCTTTCTCGTCGTTAATTCCACTGATTGGATGCCTCCAACGGCGCCGGATTTTAGCCCATCTATCCCAGCCACAGCACCTGAGGGGATATACACCTTGCATCCTTTATCCTTCGAAATACGTTCAATTTCTTCAAGAAGACCGGGATCGCACAGCAGTGCACCGACACTCAATATCATCACTTCTTTACCTTTTTTTAATGTTGGTATTATAAACTCGCGAACCGCGGCCTGCGATGCGCACTCTATTACCAAATCAACCTCTTCTAAAATCTCGTCCAGGCCCGTGCTATCAGATTTTGTTATATCCGGCTTCTTTCTAAGACTTTTACACAGCCGTTCTATTCTCTCAGGATGGTTGTCTATCAAAACTTTCAGCTCCATTCCTAAGTCCAACTCATGCCCATTTACTTCATCTGTATCTATTGCCTGGCATATCTCACTTCCGATTGCCCCGCAGCCAACCACGCCTACTCTTATTTTTGCCATTTTTGCGATCCCTGATGGAACTATGTAAAATGGAGATTTTTGATAAAACCTTTCTTTACTTAATAAATTAAGTTTTATTCGGAGATGTTGCTGAAGGAGATAGAAAGTTTTCTGGAAGAGGATTTAGGACCGGATGATTATGGTGGGATAGTGCCCTATACCGATTGTAAAGCGG
Source organism: Methanosarcinales archaeon (assembly GCA_016649585.1). Lineage (GTDB taxonomy): Archaea > Halobacteriota > Syntropharchaeia > Alkanophagales > Methanospirareceae > JACGMN01. The sequence goes on along the minus strand of JAENXH010000098.1, from coordinate 4,364 downwards.
AGATAACGGCGAAAGAGGAAGGCGTTCTTGCGGGTTTAGAAGAGGCGAAACAGATATTTGACTATTTTTCCGTTCACCATTCCTCTGAATTTGAGACCGGAGATAGAATAAAGAGCGGTGATATCATTTTGACGGTGAAGGGACCTAGTGCGAAGATCTTGAAGGCGGAACGACTTGTACTTAATTTCTTAGGGCAGATGAGTGGCGTAGCAACGTTAACGAACGTGCTTGTAAACGAAGCGAGGAAGGTAAACGAGCATGTAAAGGTTGCTGGAACGAGGAAGACAACGCCGGGCTTCAGGAAATACGAGAAGAAAGCGATTGCTATTGGTGGTGGCGACCCGCACCGATTCAGGTTATACGAGACGGTGATACTAAAGGACAATCATATAAAGCTCATGGAGCTGGAGCCCGCGATAAAAAAGGCGAAAGAACAGGTGAGTTTCACACGGAAGATCGAGGTCGAAGTCGAAAGCATAGATGATGCGCTCCGAGCTGCGGAATTAAAAGTAGACATAATCATGCTGGATAACATGACCCCAGCGGAAATAAAAGAGTGTGTGCGGTTGCTTACCGAGCGAGGACTTCGCGATGGGTTGATTTTAGAGGCATCCGGAGGGATTAAAATGGGAAATCTAAAAGACTTTGCATCCACGGGCGTTGACGTTGTTTCAATCGGTATGATTACACATTCAGCGCGCAGTTTGAATTTCTCTCTGAATGTTGTGGAGTAGAGCTTTTACTAACTTTTGCGTGCAAAAAGGGGTTATTCGATATTGACCAGTACCTTACGCCTTATTTTAGGCAACGTAATCCGGAGAATACCGTTTTTTAATAACGCATGCGCTTTTTCCGGCTCTATGGGCTCGGGCAACCGTATTTGCTTCCTGAACGATTGAAACGTTATTTTCTTCTGGACGACACCCCACCGCTCCCAGCAAACGGCATTGCTCATCTTCGCTATTACTTCTACCATATTCTCTGTCGTATTTATCGCCACGTTCTCTTTGCTTACGCGTGGCAGGTCAAAGGTAACCAGTATCTCATCTTCTTTATCTTCCACTTCGTATAACGGCTCTAAATTGCCATTATGTGCCCAGGTCGCCTTTATTATCCTCCGTTCTATTTCCATTCTTCTACCCTTTTCACCTCCTACTTTGTCTATTCAGCATACTAACTACCGATACATAATGGGCATATCCTGCTCCATGCCCTTCTGCATTTCTGACGCTGAGAGCGTTGTCTGCTGCATAAGGTCACGAGCTTTTAGTTTTATCTCCTCGGCATTTGCTAATAATTCACCTACGTCTATGGCAAGACTCGTTACGAACTTCTTGAGAGTTTCTATTGCCGATGCCGCCGCACCAGGATCAGGATACACAGGGTAGCACTGAGCGAGCAGGGAAATCGCACTTATCTGCCTCTTAGAGCATTCCCTGAGCATCATAGCATAAGTACCTGCGATAAAACCCTCTTCCAGGAGATCCAGCTGCTTAGCCTTCAGCTCTGCAACGGCATCTTCGTTGTTTCCAACGGCAAACACCTCCGGCTTGTCTATATCCATTCTATTCTTCATCGGCAGCCCCTTCACCGGGATAACCGGCTGCTTTGTACCAATTTTATGAAACCAATCAGCCAAAGCCGTTGTTATTGGATAAACCGCCGTTGGCGGCACTGCAACTTCTGATAACACTACCACTACGGATCCGTCTTCGGCGCTGTATATCCTAAACGGGTTCTTCAATTTGCCGTCATGTATAACCATAACCGGTGGAAACAGATCCGATTCGATGTGGCCAATCTCTTTGTAATCCAGCTTCTCCACGATAAAAGACGCTGCAATTGTGCCCACCAAACCCACATCGGGTAAGCCCTCTATCACTATCGGATTATTATATTCTATCCCTTCCTCTTCCACTATCCGCACGACTTCTGCCATTTTCAGGGTTTCACTATGAAATGGTTTTTTGAATTTAAAAAGAAAACCTTTAAAAGTTAGCCACGCACTAACAATAAATAAGTGTCATGAAAGTCATATTTAACGGTGCGCCCAGAAAAGTCAAAAGCAAGAGGTTGGGAGATATTATCAAAGAGTTGGACGGCGCGTACAAGCAAGGCTGTATAATCGCAGTAATCTCAGAGAAAAAGGGCGGGGAGTTGAAGAACGAATTTTCCCTGAAAACGGCGAAAGGAGAGCCGAGAATAAAGATCGCAAGAGAAAAAGAGACCGCTGCAGTAGCTTTATTCCACGAGATTTATAAAAACTTCCATAACGAAGGAGGTATAATAGACTGGATAAGTGAGGATATAACTGCTATTGGCCCGATTGGAACGAATTTAAGCGTTGAAAGAAGCGAACACAAATATGGAAAATGGGACGTTTTCTTCGGCTTTGGTGGTTTTGATCCCGGTATGACCTACCTTATGATAAGCAAGCGAGCGCATGAAGCTGCTTACGGTACTGGCGCCGATGCCCTCATTGGAAGACTAACGCGGGGGAGAAGCATTATCACGGCATTGGGCGAAGGCGATAGGATAGAGGCGATAACACCTATTGTAACAAAGGCGGAGCGGATTGGCTTCGTCACTTCAGACTTGGATACCGAGATAAAAGAAGGACAGGAGATATTCACCTATGCGAAGATAAAACTCTCTCAAGACGCCCCGATGTCAAGTGAACATTTCTTATCGCTCGCAAGAGATGATATTTTCCACGTAGATGATCTTACACACACGTATATTGCTTCGGAAGCTCTAAAGGGACTTAGTTTACCACTTGAGACCATTCAGTACAGGTCAAAATATCGCCTGTCTGTGCGATACAAAGGGACAGAAAAAGGCAAAATTTATGCGTATAAAGGGAGCAGATTGCCAACCCCGTCTCATAACGTATTTGGCGAAATAATACGGGGCGGGGAGTTAATAGAGTCCGCAAAAGTGGGTGATACGATTTACACGGTGACCGAGCCGAAGTGGATGATGGTGGTGGGGAAGACACAAAAGGAAGCCGAGGAGTTTTTTGAGCGGGAAGATATCGAGCAGGTAAGAGAAGGAAATCAAGATGATAACGCGGTAGTTGTAGATCAGGTACCTGCATTGACAATGGAAATTATAGACCGGGGGACAGTAAGGACAGTCGGGGTTGAAAAGGAGGCGGTGTTTGACGTGACATTATTTCATAAAGAAGCGCCCAAGACCGTATGGTATTTCAAGAAGGTTACCGGACTGATTAACCGACCAATAGGATATTTAAAAGTGCATTTCACCGTTCCCGGAATGCTGGTTCTATTTCAGGGAAATGCTGATGAAGCGGGAACACTCGTGCCCGAGAACTTGCCAAAGAAGGGCGTTAAAAAGGGAGTGCTTGGCGTTACTAACATGTCCAGGTCGAACCGTGGGATGATGGGGATAAGAATGGAGGAAAACAAGGAATATGGGCCTACGGGCGAAACTCTCGATGGTGCAAATATCGTCCTTTCAATTCCTTCACTATCAACTTCAACAATGTCCTTTCTCAGCAGGCTCAAAGAAGGGGACGTGATTTACGTGAAAGAGAAGCCATAAAAATACTTAATAATCCCTGCGACTTCACTAATCATCGGCAAGGAAGGCTACATACATAACCTAAAATATAAATATTCAGCGAGATAAGGATGAAATAAGAGGCAATTTATGAGTGTTAAAGATGATTTGAAGCTTTCATTGAATGCCGCAGAGGTGTTAAATAGGCGATACTTGTTAAAGGACGAACGCGGCGAAGTTATCGAGACTCCACGTCAAATGTTCGCGCGTGTGGCAAGTGCGGTAGCAAGCGCGGAACTGAAGTATGGTAAAAGCAAGGAAGAGGTAAAAGAAACTGGACTCGGCTTTTACCAGCTCATGGGTAATTTAGAATTCCTGCCAAACAGTCCCACACTCATGAATGCCGGGACTGAACTCGGACAGCTCGCTGCCTGTTTCGTCCTTCCAGTTGAGGATTCAATGGAAGGCATATTTGGCGCGGTTAAGAACATGGCGGTGATTCATCAAAGCGGCGGTGGAACGGGATTCTCATTCTCACGACTGAGACCAAAAGGCGACGTGGTGAAATCAACGGGAGGAATCGCCTCAGGGCCGATCTCCTTCATGCGTGTGTTCGACATTGCCACCGGTGTGATCAAGCAAGGAGGGAAAAGACGAGGCGCGAACATGGGTATATTGAACGTTGACCATCCGGACATCCTGGATTTTATAAGAGCGAAAGAAGGAGGTGAGTTTGCTAATTTCAATACTTCCGTAGCGGTTACTGATGCATTCATGCATGCTTTGGAAAGCGATGAGGACTATGGACTCATAAATCCGCGAACGAAAGAAGAGGTGCGGAG
>JAENXH010000097.1 GCA_016649585.1 Methanosarcinales archaeon | reverse complement strand
TGTTCCTCTTCATGCCTGGATGCCCTGGGTTCACGCAGAACATCCCACGTGCATAGCGGGATTGCTTGCAGTTTATGCGAATATCGCGGTTTATGTGATAGTCAGGGTTCTCGTCTTGCCACTCCACGAAGATTTCAAAGTTTTTTGCATACCTATTATGGTGTTCGCTCTGATAACAATGGTATATGGCGCTCTTCTTACGCTGGCTCAAACAGACGTGAAACGATTCTGTGCCTGTTCAACTATAAGCCAGATCTCATACTCTGTATTTGGAATTGGAGCATTCACTATTCTGGGTATTGAAGGTGGAATCTTCTACTTCCTGAGTCACATCCTGGGTAAAGCAATTCTCTTCTCAACCGCGGGTATATTAGTTTATGTAACCGGGACCAGGGATATGAGAAAGATGGGCGGACTCTGGTCCAAGATGCCAATAACCGCTACACTCTGGATTTCAGCTGCGTTAATACTCTCCGCTCTTCCCCCGACAAGTGGTTTTGTAGGAAAATGGATATTCTTTGTGGGCGCTTTCCAGTTCGGCCTGCACGAAAATCCCATAGTAGTGCTAATTGTAATCCTGGCTGTCATGTCAACGATATTAACGCTTGTGTATACCTTCTTGCGTGGGCTGCAAATATTCTTCGGTCCTTTGAAGCCTGGACTATCAAACGATAAGATTAGGGACCCGCCATTAGCGATGACCGTTCCTCTTCTCATACTTGCAGTTGTATCTATCATCCTCGGGGTGTATCCTCAACCCTTGCTGGATCTCCTTCACTCTGTGATAGGTTTATTATAAATGCGTAACTATTAGTTAGCTCGTGTAGCAAAAGAGATAAATATTGTAGTAAGTAAGGAAGGAAGTGATAAAATGCGGAAGTTGTTTATAAAATGGTTCTTTATGTCGGATAGCGAGGAGGAGCTGGTCAAGCCTTTTACCGAGGCCGATATGAAAACCCGGAAAGGAATAGCACGGGAAACAATTGCATGGATCCTTCTGCTGGCCTCCATAGCATTTTTTGCATTTATGGTTTTAGTAGCTATATCATAAATAACATCAAACGTTGCGACCACTCATTCTGCGGACAAAAGGGATTTCCGCCTTTCCACAGAAAGCAGGAACGAAGAAGACGAAAATGAGCGAAAGAGGCAAAGAAAAGGAAAGGGATTACTTCCTGAAAATACTGGATATCATCGAAGAAACGGTTTTCGTGATTGACCGGGATTTTAGAATATTAGATTTGAGCAAGGGATGTTTAAATAAATTTAGAACTCACATAGAGAGGGAAGAAGTAATCGGGAAAAGATGTTATGAGGGTTTGTGGGGATCGGAAGAGGTTTGTGAAGGTTGTCCCGTTTCTTCTGTTTTTGAGAAGGGGGAAGCCGCTCGCACCGAGTGGTCTTTATCTCCCTCTAATGGCACGAACATATATTTTGACATCGAATGGATTCCGGTCTTTGATGAGCACGGAGAAGTGACACGAGTAATTGGCGATATCAGAGACGTTACTCATCGCAAGGAGGCGGAGGAGAAACTTGCAAAAATTGTTGATGGCGTGAACATTCCCGCATTTGCAATCAATAGCGAGCATAAAATCACTCACTGGAACACCGCTGTCGAATCCTTAACAGAATTAAAGAGAGAGGAAGCAGTTGGGACAGACAAGCAATGGCTACCATTTTATCTGGAGAAGAGACCGGTTATGGCTGATTTAATCGTAGATAAAGCGCAGGAGAGTGAAATTAAAGCAAGATATGGGGATAAATACAAAAAATCATCTTTGATCGAAGGCGCTTACGAAGCTTTAGATTTCTTTCCCACGCTTGGCGAAGAAGGCAAATGGCTCCTATTCACCGCAGCACCATTAAGGGGGTCTAATGGGGATGTCGTTGGAGCGATAGAAACCTTGCAAGACCTCACCGAGCGGAAGAATGCGGAGGAGCAAAGCAGGACGATCTTCGAGCACGTTCGCACACCTTTGTGTCTCATTGAGGAGGACGAAACGATAACCTCAGTTAATAAAGAATTTGAGACCTTGAGCGGGTATTCGAGGGAAGAAGCGGTGGGGAAGAAGTGGACTGAATTTGTTGCACTAGAAGATTTGAAAAGAGTAATAGAATATCACCACAACTGGAAAAAAGAAGAGCTACCATGCTTCGGATTCAAGTTCGTTGACCGCGAGGGGAACACCAAGGATGTAAGAGTTTGCATAGAGCCTATTCCAGGTGGAAAAATTAAAGTTGCTTCCATAACGGACCTCACGAAGCTAAAAAGAGAGGAAGAATTATGTGCAATATGTGAAGAACTCAAAGAACTGGACGATATGAAGAAGAACTTCCTCAATGCGGCTTACCATGAGCTTCGGTCCCCTCTTACTCCAATCGTAGGCTATGCCAGTCTGTTGAAGTGTGATGAACTCGGTGATAAACAGAGGGATTATGTTTCTAATATAGAGAAGTATGCGGAGCAACTTAGGGCGCAGATAAATCGAATGCTCGAACTCGCACGTATTGATGGCGGAGAGATGGAGATGACTATGGAAGACGTGCCAATACCGGAAATCGTAAATGAAGTGGTTAAGAGTTTTAAACCTCTGTGGAACGATAAAGAACAAACGATCACCACGCATGTCCCGGAGGGAATAGAAGTTCGAGGCGATAAGCAGAAGATAACTGCTATATTCACTAATTTGATATCAAATGCAATCAAATATACATATGAAGGGGGGAGAATAAACATCATGGCTGTGGATAGAGGGGGGGATATACGTGTTTGTGTCTCGGATACAGGGATAGGAATTCCGGAGAAGCATTTGCCAAAGATTTTTGAGCGTTTTTATATGGTCAATACATCTTTGACCAGGAAGTCAGAGAGTCTTGGTCTGGGCTTATCCATCATAAGGGAATATGTAAAGTTGCATGGTGGCCGAATATGGGCTACGAGCGAGCATGGAAAGGGCTCGAAATTCTTTTTCACACTGCCAAAAACGGGAAAATAAGGGGGAGGGGATAAAATGCGGAAGAATAGGATATTGATTGTAGAAGATGCGCCTTATATGCGAGAAATGATAATTGAGATGTTGAACCACGCACAGGATAGATATGAGGTGGTGGGCTTCGCTATTAATGGTAAGGAAGCGATAGAGAAATATAGAGAATTGAAGCCAGACCTGGTTACCATGGACCTGGTGATGGAGGAAATGGATGGCATTCAAGCGATCCGAAAGATAAAACAGGAAGATCCAAATGCCTTGATACTCGTCATCACCGCAATGGACACGCCTGAGAACAGGACTATGGCGATGGACGCGGGAGCTGATGGATACCTCTGGAAACCTTTCACAATAAATAACCTCCTGGATGTGCTTGAAGAGATGTTTGGTAAGGATTAAGCCAGAATGGTAGAAGAAGGAAGGGTTGAGGAAATATTGCGCTCGCTCAGAAGAAGCAGGGTGAGAACAGAGATCGTGATGTATCTATATAAAATCTATCCGAGGGCATCGTATCCCGCGGAGATGTCAAGGAACATCGGGGTGGACCCCACGAATATCCTCGGTGGATTACGGGGGATGGGCAGCAGATTCGATGAATCGAATTCACTTCTTAAGATGGGGCTCGTGGATAAGATAGAGCGGGAGAACATAGCATACTATCGCCTATCAGAACGAGGGAAGGACTTGATAGAGAGCCTGAAGTTGGTTTAATTAGAGGTTTAGTTTATTAGCGGTTCAGCTCGTTAGCCAAACCTACATCCTCTGCGTTCTCCGTGAACTCTGCGGTTAATCTGACTATGCCCAATTAGCTTTTTGCGGAGAACGAAGTCGAAAAGTATATATAAATGTAAAAACCGAAAAGCTTTTTATTACATATATACGCACATATGTAGGTGCACATATATATGGATAAAAAGGGGGAAATGTAGATGGTAAAAAAGGGGAATAAGGGCGTTGGTGTATGGAGAGGATTCAGTGCGGATCCTGTGCTTGCAACAAGAGCGATGCTGGATTTGACGGGTGCGAAGTTGCTCAGGTGTTTCAATCCCGTATACCTGAAATATGAGCGGGATTTAGAGGAGCTTGAGAAAACACGCCCAGACGCCCACAATCTGGCGAAGGGAACCGCGGTGCTTTTTGCAACTGCTTTCGCAGTTTTTTGTGTTGCAGCGTACCTGATGGCGGCAGTGATAGTCCTTTGAATTTGGGACTGAGATGGCGTGAAAAAAACGCTTGCAACCGGGTATCCCGTTAGGGATACTTTTGGCAAAAATAGAAGAGGATTGAAAGATGGGAAAAATAGAAATGAAACACTTGTTTTGGATGCTGTATGTCTGCCTTTTGGTGAGTATAGTAGTGGGAGTGCTCTATCAATTGTCACCCCACTTTCATGCTATCTTCGTATGGCAGGAAATCCCGGGATTTAGTGCAGTATACGGATTTATCGGATGTATTTTGATTATCGTCGTGTCAAAAGCGTTGGGGCATCATTGGCTTCAGAAGGAGGAGGATTATTATGAGAAGCATTAGTGAGTTGCAGGTGGTGAGCAAATAATGATTGAGTGGCTGCACCCGGGATTGATATACATCTTTGGTGCACTTCTGATACCTTTCTTGAAAGGTAAATGGCAAAAGGCATATATGCTTCTCTTACCGGTATTAGCCTTCATAAACCTTCAGTATATGTCTACCGGGGTATTCTGGCGCATTCCATTTTTGGAATACGCACTTGTTTTTGGTCGAGTAGATAAGCTGAGTCTGGTTTTTGCATATATATTCGTTATCGCGTCCTTCTTAATGACGATTTATGCACTTCACGTTGAAAGAAGCGGAGAGCATGTAGCGGCATTCTTATATGTCGGAAGCACTCTCGGCGTCGTCTTTGCCGGCGACCTTTTCACTTTAAGCATATTTTGGGAGATAATGGCCATATCTTCAATGCTTCTTATCGGATACCGGGGAACGAAGGCTGCTTTTGAAGCTGGGTTACGATATATAATGGTGCATATCCTCGGTGGTACATGTTTATTAGGAGGCATTATTATGCATGTCCAAGCTACCGGTTCGATTGCTTTCAATGTCATAGGTTTGAATGATCTCGGTTCTTACTTCATACTGACTGGTTTTCTTATAAATGCTGCCGTTCCACCACTCCATGCCTGGTTGGCTGATGCATATCCCGAAGCCACAATTACTGGCGCTGTGTTTTTAACTGCATTCACGACAAAAAGTGCGGTATACGTCTTGATAAGGGGTTTCCCGGGCGTAGAGATTCTGATATGGTTGGGAGCAATAATGGCGGTGTACGGGGTTGTCTTCGCAGTGCTTGAGAACGATATAAGAAGACTTCTCGCATACCATATAATCTCCCAGGTGGGATATATGGTGTGCGGGGTGGGAATAGGAACTGCGATGGCGTTAAATGGTGCATCTGCTCACGCATTCTGTCATATCCTTTACAAGGCTCTGCTCTTTATGGGTGCGGGTGCTATAATAGAAGTAACAGGTAGAAGCAAATTCACTGAGCTTGGTGGTCTCTATAAATATATGCCGCTCACCTTCTGGCTCTATATGATCGGTGCTTTCTCTATTTCTGGTTTCCCCTTATTCAATGGTTTCGTGAGCAAGACAATGATAATAGAAGGTGCTGCGTTGTCACACCTGCCAATCATATGGCTTTTATTGGAGGGTGCTTCGATAGGAACTTTCCTACATACTGGTTTGAAA
>JAENXH010000096.1 GCA_016649585.1 Methanosarcinales archaeon | reverse complement strand
AATTCACATAATCTTTATGCCTGGTGACCAAAGCGATGGCATCAGCACCTTCGATAGCTGCATTGAGATCTTCAGTGAACGGTACATCAAAATCTCTTACATAAGGATCGTGAAGTACTGGCTTTGCACCTTTTTTCAGTAATAGTTCATACAGTGGCTTCGAGGGCGTATTTCTCGTATCATCGGAATTCTCCAGAAATGCAACACCTAAAATCGCTATCTTCGCATCGTCCAATTTCCGGCCTGCTTCTGCTAATCCCTCTTCCACGAGGTCCGCCATGTGCGTGGGCATCCACAGGTTTAATTCTCTGCTCTTAACGATGACAATAGGGTCAACCTCGAACTTACCGTATGTGTCAACTCCATACTTTAACAGCCAGGGATCCTTTGGAAGACAATGCCCGCCGACACCCGCTCCGGGGAAATGCATATCTCTTAGCGGATTAGAAGAGGCATTTGAGGGATCATTTGGCAGGGTATTAACCAACTCCCGAACTTTAAAAGCATCAACCCCAAGGCTTTCACAGATAAGTGCTACTTCGTTTGCAAACGCAATATTGACGTCACGATACGTGTTTTCCACCACTTTAGCGAGTTCCGCAGTGAGCGAATCCGTAGGATAAATCTGCTCTTTCACAATATGCTTGTACAGCTCAACACCTCGACGAGTACTTTCTTCGTCTATCCCGCCTACGATCCTTGGAAGATGAACAATATTCTTAATGAGCCGCCCAACCATCACACGTTCATAGGAGAAAACCAACGAGAAATCTCTACCTGCCACTAACCCTGATTCCTCTTCTAAAAGCGGCTTCACGATATTGGTAGTAGTGCCCGGAGCGACCGTAGATTCAAGGACCACCATCACTCCTTTTTTCATATGGTTGCCTATTTCTTTACTTACTTCCCTGAGCGATTCATAAAGCGGTACTCCCTTTTCATCAGTAGGTGTTTGAACGTCGATTAAAATAACATCGGCATCTTTACATTCAGAAAAATCATCAGTAACTCTAAAAGTTCCTCTTTTCACTACTTTTGCTATCAACTCTGATAATCCCGGCTCATCCCCCCCAATAGGATTTTTGCCAGTATTAAGCCAGTCAATCTTCCAGCCAGAGCGCTTTGACCTCCTTTGAATTCCCACCACGTTAAAGCCCTCGACATCTGCGAATAGAGCAGCTGCCGGTATGCCCACGTATCCCATTCCTATAACAACAATCTTCTCCATCATTCTATTCTGTATGTAGATAACAAGTTCAGTATTTATACATAGATTATATTTTTAAAAAGGATAAAAATGCGAATTTCGAAACGTTTTTATATACTCCGAGCGTATAGTATAGAATTTAGAGGGTAAAAAGAAAGAAATGATATTCGAACTACTGGCGTTGGTTGCCGGGCTCGTGTACGGCTATGCGAACCCGGGCAAGGAAGATCGCTGGGCACTGCTCAAGAAAGGGGCGATCTACGGCATTATTCTCGGCGTTGTCTTCGGGCTGATCGGGCTGTTCATCGGTGGAGTATTCCTCTTTGCCGCAGGTGCGATTGGCACATTCATCAGCGTCGTTGTGCTCGTGATCATCTTCATAATTGGCACGTTCATCGGCGACATATTAGAAGTTGCACTGAAGAAATCGTGAGTGTTTGCGTGGAGCGGCGTTAGAGACACATGATTGTTCATGGAAGCAGTGGTCAAAACGGCCTGCCAGCAAAGAGCTTAAACAATGTAAACATCAAGTATATTTGATAGAGAAAATGCCAAGCATCGGGCTCCATCTCGCGGTTACACTCTTCTTCCTCGCCGCCGTCCTGAAAGACGCCGAGTACAAGCCCGCACTGCTCCTGCTCCCGTTCGGGCTCATCAGCGACCTCGATTCTTTTATCGGCGTGCATCGCGCGACACTGCACAACCTGTTTATAATCTTCGTTCCGCTGCTCGTTATGATCGCGCTCAAGCGGTTAAAAGTCAGCACGATAAAGGACAGATACTTCATCTTCGCATCGTTGCTCTTGGCATCCCATATATTCTTGGATGCGTTTTATAACGGTGTGTTTCTCTTCTACCCCTTTATTGAAAAGAGCTATAACCCCCTATTCTGGTTTGGTCTGAAGGAGACAGGCTTGAGTGTTCTCTTCACGTGGATAGTGCCCGGGAATGTTGGTGAACTCGTGTATGTCATTACGCCCCGCCCTTCAGTGCCCGAAATACCGATTATTGGCAGCGGAATCGAACTCGTCATCTTGATATTCGCTCTGCTCACGTTCGTTTTGAAATTCCGAGTGAAACTATCCAAGGGCTTACACGCGTGAGTGAGTCTGGAAAAATACAAAGCGAAACCGAAAAGCATTTATACCGGTTTAACACCACACAATTCTTGAGAGAAAATGAATAGCGAAAATAAGAAAGTGATTTTAATAGGAATAACGGCGATTTTCTTATTCGCATTCGTTCCAATGACGATTGCTCAAGAAGTTCCTGCACATGTGGTGATAAGCGAAGTTTATCCAGATCCAACTGTTTCTGCTAAAGGTGAGTTTGTTGAGTTGTATAATCCAACTGATAATGACATAGTTCTAACTGGGTGTAAGTTAGAGGATAATGATGGTAAATCCTGCACACTTAGTGGGACAATTCCATGTCATGGATTTTATCTCGTTGTGTATAATAATACCGAATATAAAATAGATAATGCCAGCTGGCCTGATGCTGATAATACCAATCTTCCATACTATTTTCTCGCTAATGCAGGCGATGAGCTAAGGCTGAAAGAGTCCACTGAAGATATTAATTGATACCGTAGGATATGGTAGTGCTGCGGGGTTGTGTGAAGCATCACCTGCTCCTGTGCCAGATAAAGGCAAAAGCATCGAAAGGAAATCTTTAAGCTATGGCTATGCCCCTTGTCAAGACACGAATAACAATTCTTTTGACTTCTTCGTGCAGGACACGCCCACACCCATGAACTCCTCTTCCCAAAAATGGATCCCGTACCAACGCCAATACCAGTGCCAGAATACAACTTCTTCGGGGTGCTCGCATTAATCAGCATATTGAGCGCCGTGCTCGCAGTAGCAAAGTCGAAGAGAAGAGAATATTAATATCAAAAGAATTTTGGGAAGCGAAGTTTTTGATAGGCAGGTAGATCATATGATTTTTATCTCTTTAAAATAACAGAACAGATAAGAAATTTATATAGCCCGGTAGTGTAGCGGTCAATCATCCGAGGCTCTGGACCTCGTGACGACGGTTCGAATCCGTCCTGGGCTATCTAAAGTTAATCATTGTAGAGAAAATGCAGATAAAAACAAGCGAAACGGAAATAAAGCATCTGGTGATAGCATGGCTTGCAATAGCTCTTGCATTTACCATTATCCTGCGTAGATGGTACCCGCTCGATATATTTACTATTTTCGTTATCTCCGCGGTTACCGTTGGTTTTGCTTTCATCTTCCATGAACTCGCTCATAAAGTGGTCGCGCAACGATACGGCGCATGGTCTGAGTTCAGGATGGCACCACTTATGTTACTTATGGCGATAGTAACCGCGTTTATGGGCTTCATATTTGTAGCGCCCGGGGCTGTTATGATCTTCAATCCGTATCTCACTAGAGTGGAGAGTGGAAAGATAGCGATCGCAGGCCCGATGATGAACGTGACTTTAGCGTTACTTTTCTTCGCACTTTTCAGCCTCGCTCCGTCCGGCATAGTTGGATTGATCGGCAAGTTTGGGATGATGATAAATGCATGGCTCGCTGCTTTCAATATGATTCCGATTAGCGTATTGGATGGGAGGAAGGTGTTAGCGTGGGATAGACGCGTATATGGTATTGCATTAGGAATTACGATTCTTATGCTGGTAGTGAGTATGATACTATAACTCAATTTTTTGTAATAGATAAACCCCTAAAAGTTTGATAAGTATAGTGAGAGGGTAACCAATGGAAAGGAGCAAAGATTGGATAGACGAAGCAGAAGGTGATTTGGAGCATGCAAAAAGCGATGCTGAGCGGGGCTATTACAATTGGGCATGTTTCTCAGCACAGCAAGCGGCGGAGAAAGCAGTAAAGGCAGTATTTCAGAAGTTAGGAGCCGAAGCGTGGGGGCATTCTGTTGCTGATTTGCTAACTGAGTTAGCTAAGCGACATAATGTCACAGAGGATTTTATTAATGCTGCTTTAGAACTGGATAAAGCTTATATCCCCACAAGATATCCAAATGCTCATCCTTCTGGCTCGCCAAGGAGGAGATACATTAAAGAGGAGGCAAATAGGCTGGTTGGACATGCAGATAAAATCGTCAGGTTCTGTTCGGGTCTTCTATCCAAACTATGATACGGAATGGCTCGTTCAGGAGATAAGAAAAAAATTAGAAGAGCTAAATGAGAAACTTTCTACCTCTATGGTTGTCTTATTTGGTTCTTTTGCTAAGAGGAACTATACCGTGGCAAGCGATGTGGACCTGCTTGTTGTATACAAAGGAGAGGAAAAGGAAGACGCATACGTCATCGTTAAAAGTATCCTCGATATACCCCGCCTGGAACCACATGTGTATTCACAGCGGGAATACGAGGATATGAAAGGGGTAATTAGCAAGATGATAGAGGGTGGAATCGTGATAGGCTTATGAAAAGAGATAAAGAACGGTTAGTAGATGCTTATGGTAGGGGGATAAGGAGTTTGCGGTTCTCGCTTACAAACCGGTGTACCTTGAACTGCATCTATTGTCATGGGGAGGGTGAGAGTAGAGAGCAAAAGGATAGGGGAGAAATCAGTGCTGAGCTTGTAATCGAGATAGCACGCGTTGCATCAGCTTATTTCGACATAAGGAAGATAAAATTTTCGGGTGGCGAGCCTTTGATGCGCAATGACCTCGTAGAGATTGTTCAGGGTATGAGATCATTTGAAAACGACATCTCGGTAACGACAAATGGCTTATTCTTGAGCAAATACGCGGCTGAACTTGCGGATGCAGGCCTGGATAGGGTGAACGTCAGCCTGGATACCCTTAAAGAAGAGCGATACGATTCAATCACGCGTTCAAAAAACAACCTTCCACAGGTGATTGATGGCATTTACAGTGCGATTGATGCGGGGCTTACACCTATCAAGCTGAACATGGTTCTCCTCAAAGGAATAAACGATGATGAGATTGGGGATATGGTGAATTTCGTGCGCGAGTGTAACAAAAGAGGAGTTCAAGGAGCGGCAATCCTGCAGCCCATAGAATTGATGCCTTCCTTTAACCCGCCGATGTTACAGTATAAACCTAATTTCGGTAAAGTCGAGGATGAACTCAAATCGAAGGCATCGAGTATAAAAACGAGGGAGCTGCAGCGGAGGAAGAAGTATATTGTAGATGGTGTAGAGGTAGAAGTTGTTCATCCGATAGATAACACGGAGTTCTGCGCCAACTGCTCGCGGTTACGAATAACGTCAGATGGAAAGCTCAAAGGCTGTTTGCTCAAAGACGACAATCTCGTGCCAGTAGAGCAGGTGGACGAGAGGCATATACTGACACAATTAAAGTTGGCGATGAAGTATAGAGAGCCGTTTTATCGGTAAAATGTTATAGAATAGGAGAGGAGGGAATGAAGATGGACGAAAATGTAGATTTGAAGATAGTTGTAGATGGGGAAGAGGTAGACGTGAATGCGTTCGTGCAGAACATTATAGGAAGAGCAATTGTCGGTTCAGTTTGCGTGTTAAAGGGTGTGAAAGAGGATTGGGCGGAGATGGAGCTAACGGTGAGGAAGGCGAAATAACGGGATATTAAG
>JAENXH010000095.1:4325-5798 GCA_016649585.1 Methanosarcinales archaeon | reverse complement strand
TTTAAAAAAAGCCAAACAAAACCTTGGCTGAAAAGGATGTTGTGGTGCATCCAGACGATTGATGCTATCTTCAGAGCATGTATGTACGACGTCCTTGACCCGTATGAAGAGCCGTACGACCACCCGAAAAGACCTCTCGTCAATCTTGACGAGAAACCGAAGCAGCTTCTCGGAGAGAAGAGATTGTCAATCCCCATGAAGCAGGGAAGCCCTGAAAAATACGATTATGAATACGTCAGGAACGGTACAGCAAACATATTCATGGCGGTCGAATTCAAGGCAGGAAAACGGGTGACGCAGGTCACTGAAAGAAGAACGATGAAAGACTTTGCGCGGTTCGTGAAGATGTTCATTGACGAAGAATACGCAGATGCCGAAGTCGTTCGGCTGGTCACCGATAACCTCAACACCCACAAAGAAAAGGCATTCTATGAGACGTTTAGCAAAAAAGAGGCAGAAAGAATCCTGAGCAAAATTGAATTCCACTACACACCAAAGCATGCAAGCTGGCTCAATGCCGCGGAAATCGAGATTAATGTGATGGATATCGAATGCACGGGCAGGCGGATCGGTGACATGGAGACACTGGCCAGAGAAGTGGCTGCATGGACCAAGAGCAGGAATAACCAGAGAAAAAAGATCAACTGGAAGTTTACGAGGGATAATGCTGATGAGAAGCTATCCAAGTATTATGCCTAAGATTTAAATTGTGGCGACACTAGTAACGAAGATGTTTTGGAATATAAAAATATGGATACTCTACATTACGTAAATTCCGCTTATCCAAATGCTACATCCAGTATCATCATGACCGCAAACCCTATCATGGCGCCCATGGTGGCTAAATCCGCATTACCGCCACGCTGAGACTCCGGGATTACCTCTTCGACCACCACAAAGATCATAGCGCCTGCGGCAAAACCTAACGCGTACGGCAGAAGCGGCCGTGCGAAAATAACCGCGGCTGCTCCGATAACACCTGCGACAGGTTCAACAATACCGGATAATTGCCCATACCAGAAGCTTCTTAAACGGGACATACCCTCGCGTCGGAGCGGCATTGAGACCGCAAGTCCTTCCGGGAAATTTTGTATCCCGATACCGATAGCCAGAGCGATAGCGGCCGCCAACGTAGCGGAAGGCAACCCGGCAGCGACGGCGCCAAAGGCAACGCCAACTGCAAGACCTTCAGGGATGTTGTGCAACGTGATAGCAAGAATAAGCAAGGTACTTCGCTGCCAGGTGGTCTTAATCCCTTCGGCTTCCTCTATCGGAAAGCCGATATGGAGGTGCGGCAGTACTTTATCAACAACGCGGAGGAAGGCGCCCCCGATAAGGAACCCCGCTGCTGCCGGAAACCAAACAGGAAGATCCACGCCTCCTGACATCTCAATTGCGGGTGCGAGCAGCGACCAAAAACTGGCTGCGATCATAACACCGCCCGCAAAACCAAGCATCCAGTCGAGTACCTTC
>JAENXH010000095.1:0-4226 GCA_016649585.1 Methanosarcinales archaeon | reverse complement strand
GCGGGTGCGAGCAGCGACCAAAAACTGGCTGCGATCATAACACCGCCCGCAAAACCAAGCATCCAGTCGAGTACCTTCCTGCTCACGTCTTTGGCCATAAATACCGTAGCCGCTCCAAGAGCAGTCAGTGCCCAGGTAAATAGTGTTGCGAGCAGAGCCTGCAGCACCGGATGAAGGTGCAGTAAAACGTCTATCATATCCCCTATAACTCCTACCTTTACGCTTTATGGGCTAACGGAGGCACCCATTTCTTGTACAAAAAGCATTCGAATCGAGGTCTATGAGCACCTAACTCCTGTACGTTTGGTGACCACTCACTAAAAGTAACGCGAAAGGTCTCGTGCGCACTGCCTCTTATTCCTTCTCAGCTTTCCTCTTCTTATAATCGGTGATCGCCTCTTGAAGTGCATTGGCTGCCAGGTTGGAGCAATGCATCTTCCGTGGAGGCAGCCCCTCAAGTTCGTCAGCTACGTCACCACGTGTTATCTTCATGGCCTCGTCAACATGCATCCCTTTTGCCATCTCGGTCACCATACTGCTCGTGGCAATGGCGGAACCGCAGCCGAAGGTTCTGAACTTTATGTCCGTGATAATATCGTCATCTACTTTGATAAACATCTCCATCAAGTCCCCGCAAACGGGGTTTCCCACCTTACCATAGCCGTCAGGGTTTTCTATCTTACCCACGTTCCGCGGATTCGTGAAATGCTCCATTACTTTTTCGCTATAGCCTATCTGTTCCACATTCAAATCCCCCATTTTTCTTTCCTCCCTAAATTCCACTTAGTCTTTATACATATAAATATTGCACGTGGCGGGATACATTCATATGCGAGATAAGACTCGCAAGTCCGGTGTTTTAAAACGTTCGAATGCTTTTTCACCTTCTTTCTTTTTCGGTGCATTACCTAATTGAATTAAAGCAAAAATTTAAATGTATGATGCATCTTTATTAGTACTGAAAAGATGAAACTGGTTAAAGGCATCGTTGCAACGACTCATGTAGATCTTCATGGAGATAGAATGGCTCTTCAGGCACTACAAGGTCTAGCTCGTCAAGTTGGAGAACATTATCTCCCTGTAGACGTTAACCATGATCCTCGATATCCACCAGTCGGCAGAGTTGATTCAGCCGAAATAATCGAATTGCCAGATGGTGAATATGCCATTCAATGCACTCAAGAAATGTTTGAAGAGGCAGATTCGCTTGAATCGCTTAACGGAGACGGAAGAAAGATACGAATAAAAGATCAAAATATCCAGACCATCGCTGTTGAATATGACCGTACGTTTAGGGATGAAAAAGGGGAAGAACTTCTTCGTGAACTTTCACAGATTTCGGGCGAGGATGAAAAACCAACTCAAACCCTTAAAAAAGCTGTTGAGCCTATTTCAACGCTTTTGATAGCTGCAGGCATATGTGCTTTGGGATCAATTGCGGTAGGATTTTTTACAAAACTCGGTTCCGATTTTTATGATAAGCTTAAAAATGCTTTAATCTCGTATTATCGAGATAATAACTCTTCAGAACGGCTTTTGGATTTTTGTTTCGTGACCCAGCAAAATAACAGTACTTTTGAAATACATGTATTGGTTGTTAATCCAACAGAACAAAAGCTCAATGAGCTCTTTAATTCGAGATTTAATGAAATTGATACTCGACTCTCTTCTCTTCCTCTAATCGACTCAGATGTTGCAAAAATTGTTTTTGAGTACAACAACCAAAAATTATTAAAGCTCTACGCAGTGAGAAGTGATTCTGTACCGGTGTTATGGGGAAGTGAAGTGCATTTCATAGAGTAAACAAAATTTTAAACAGTTAACTGGTCTATAACAAATGTTAGAGCGGCGAAAGTTTTCTCAACCTTTGAACCGTCTCGTCAACCGCCTTAGTGATATGCGGTATCTGTTCAGACGTATTTAATCGTCCCAGCGTGATAACCATGGAGCCATGTGCTTCTTCGTGTTTCAACCCTATTGCCATGAGAACGTGCGATGGTTCCAGGGTCTTGGACGAGCAGGCTGAACCCGTAGATACCTGTATATTGTACAGCGTATCCATATTCAATAGGATGCTCTCACCTTCTATACGACTGAACCGGAAACTTGCATGGTGTGGAAGCCGTTGAGTAGGATGACCCGTGAGATACGATTTGTCTATCTTCAAAATCTCGCTGATAAGGGCATCCCGTATTCCCGAGAGTCTCGTGCTTTCCTGAGCCATTTCAGCCTTTGCTATTCTTGCCGCTTCTCCCATTCCTGCTATCGCAAAAACGTTCTCTGTTCCGGATCTAAGTCCGCGTTCCTGCCCGCCACCGGGAAGGATAGATTGAAGTCGTACACCCTGTTTTATATATACTGCACCAGCACCTCGGGGTCCATACATATCGTTCGATGATAGTGTCAATAGATCAATACCATCAGTTTGTACATCTATAGGTATACGTCCCGCGGCGGCAGTTGCATCCACATGCAAATACAGACCCTTTTCATGCACGATCTCACTTATCTCCTTGATCGGCTCTATTGTCCCTATTTCATTGTTTGCGTACATTATCGAGGTCACCGTGGTATCTTTTGTCAAAATATCATTGAGGTTCTCGACATCAATGATACCTGTTGCATCGACTGGTACAAGATTGAATTCAAATCCATTTTTCTGAAGTTCTTTCATGGGATTGAGGACTGACATGTGTTCTACTGCGCTTGCCGCGACCTTTTTTCCTTTTCCGATGTTCCTGAGTGCGGTTCCCTTGATAGCGAGATTGTTGGATTCAGTTGCGCTGCCGGTAAAGATTATACGGGCTGCATTCTCAGCGTTAATAAGTTCTGCAACTTTCTTCCGGGCTTCTTCGATAGCTCTTTTCGCTTCCAATCCGACCGAATATAAGGCGGAAGGATTGCCAAAGTTGTCTTTAAGATACCCTTCGGCGAACTCCAACACCCTCGGATCGATCGGCATCGCCGCTGCATGGTCTAAATATATGCGTTCCACTTCTTTCACCCTTTAGAACCACATTGTTGCACCAGCCTCTAAGGCTAAATCGTTCAAGGTCGCAGCACCCACTATCTTGACTCCCGGTATCAATTCCACTTTTTCCCATCCGAGCATCTGCTTGGATGCCTCACAAACATATATCTCAATTCCCAATTCTAAGGTTTTCTGTAGCATCTCCGCAACGCTCGGAAAGGCCCCAAGTTTTATCTTCTCTGCCGCTCCGGGAAGCAAGATCTTTAATCCCATTCCCAGATAGTAAACCATGGGTTTTAGATCCATGGCCTTCGCAGTTTGCGCCAAGACCAACGGCGAATACTGTCTTTCTGGCAGGTCGCTTGTTTGCACATATAGAATCGAGTTCTCATCTTTCATAATTTATATACATACACCTCCCATTTTTTCTAAATCTATCTACAACTCCTCATTTCATCCTTCTTATAAAGAAGGTCAATATTGTCCCCTCTTTTTCAAATTTCAGAATCTTATGCCCGGTCCTCTTTGCCCATCGTTTGATGTCCTCTTCAGCCGCGGGATCATCCGCCTCTACTTTCAACACTTGTCCTACCTCGATCTTTTCTATTTCCTCCTTCGTCAGGGCAATTGGCATCGGGCAGTAGAGTCCAACACAATCCAGTTCTGCATCGGGGCTAATATCCGAACCCATCGTCACGTTAAAACCTCTGCTTATTACCTTATGTTTCAGAGTACAAAAGCTTTTCGATTCGTATAACCGCAGAGTCGTAGGTGAATTAAGACTGTCCTCCTTGGCATTGGATAGCCTTGTTATACTTTCCATTAATCTCCACAACTTCACTATTCTTGTCCAACGTATTCTTCCGGGTTCTCTTCAAAAGCACTTTTGCAGCCGGGGGCACAGAAGTAATATGCCTCCCCTTTATACTCGGTCTTAAACTTCGCCGTCTTTTCGTCCACAGTCATTTTACATACCGGATCTATTGCCATGTTTATCACCTCCTATTGTTTTTTCACCCCTCTTTGCAGGTGGCACATATTTTTTCAACATTAAAGAAAGCGTTACGACCGTTACGGAACTCAGAGCCATTGCGAGCCCCGCAAGCTCAGGTTTAAACGTGATACCGAAAAATGGATAGAGTATTCCCGCGGCCATGGGAATGAGTGCCGTATTATACGCGAACGCCCAGAACAGGTTCTGCTTTATCCTTGACATCACTTTCTTGCTCAATTGAACCGCTGAGACAGCGTCCAT
>JAENXH010000094.1 GCA_016649585.1 Methanosarcinales archaeon | reverse complement strand
GCTTATCTGGCGCATATCCCGCAGCTTGGTGTATAACTTCCTCTCTATCACCTTCCTTGAAAGCAGGACCATACCATTCTAACATTACTTGCATCGCCTCAGGAGTTCTCAAAAATTCTTCTATTCTTAACCCTTCTTTCCGGTATTTTTCTGAATCGGACCCTTTTTTCTGGTATTTTACTAAATCGATGAGAAGCGACACATATGTACTAGCTATCATCTTTGAATCGTCATCAGATTTTTTATTTAGATAATAGTGTCTCCCCATTAACATCATTGCTGCGCCTACTTCCACTTCTGGCACTCCAAAAAGTATATGTCGCAAGGCTGTTGCTGATAATTTCACTCCGTCCTTCGCGAATTCAAAGGCATTTTTATCAGATACCCCGCTAAGATTCAAAAGAGGGACTACATACTCATCGAACATCTTTTCTAGATACTTGGTCTTTATGAAGAGGATTCCCATTTCATCGTTTCCTAATAACTCCTCTACAATTTTTTTAAACGTATTTTCATCCGATTGAGGTCGCCAAAAGTTCTCCTCGGGGAGGTCGTTAATATCAATCTCTATTCCCTGAGTTTTGAGATTTTCTAGCGATTTTTCTTTCATTTTTTTCAACTCAAATTTTGAAGGGATTTTCATCAAATATTGTTTTCCTTCTCTCCACTTTTTTTCCACTGTCCTTCCTGGGCCGAGATCACCTAAATGCCCCTTAATTCCCCGTGGGGCTGAAATTTGTAGTTTCTCTTTAATTTCATTAATCAAGTCAATTTCGACAATTCCTTCTGAATGGTTAAGCACTATTAGTAATATTCTTCTTTTTCCTTCGCCTTCTGGATATTTTGGTCCCCGCTTCCTTTCTTCTTTTTTCCCTCTTACCATATATACCATCATATATACTAAGTATATAAATAGCGTAGCTAATCATTTCCGAGAGGTAGCATAGCTAATTTTTAAAAAGGAATAGCATAGCTAATCCTAACTTCGGATATCTTTATAAATAGGGGATTATTACGTATTTACGGCGATAAAAATGGTTAGTTTTAGTTTTGGAAGGCGAAAGATAGTGGGCATGAACTACACACGCTACGTTTCGATTCCCAAAGATTGGTTGCGTTTTAAGGGGTTAGACGCCGGTGACGATGTGGAGTTCATATTAGGTGAGAACGATAATCTCGTTCTAAAAAAAGCGGAGGTTCAAAAGAGTGAGGGGGAGAATAATGACCTTTGAAGCAGCACAATTTAAGAGAATATATCTCAGCCCCTATGAAGAGGCTTGCGGAGTCTTTAGAGGGCTCGAAAAAGATGATTACAGCGTTTCTGTACTTTTCGAGGACTTCCAAGTAGCCTTTAACTCTGATTCGACCGAAGCGAAGATCGTAGAAGAAGCGCTCGTCGAGGCGATACCAGGGGAAAAAATTGCCATTCTTAGAACCGATATACCCGAGAAGCCCATCATCGTTAGGATAAGCAAAGAAAGCTGCCCGCCTTCTCTCCCCTTCATCAGCGACCACCGATCGCGAAACACCACAAAGGGAGGCAGCCACTAATGAATAAAAAGAGTTCTGAGTTTAAAACGCCTTCTGATCTACTCGAAGAGGCATTAACTAATCCATTGAGGGAGAAATATGGCTTGAACATACTATTCGGCGATGAAGCAAAAAACCCAAGTGTTAAAAAATGGAATCAGTGGTGCGGAGCGGAACAGCAAAGCGATGAAGATGTCAAAGTCTTCTTTAACAAGCGAAAGGATGCCTTTACAAACTACGGTTTTGCAGTGGGGCATAACGGATTGGTCGCATTGGATTTCGACTGGGCGTGGATGTATCGCAGAGCGAAGGATAAAGGTTTGAGTTGTATCGAAGACACGTTTATAGCGAAAACACCCAATGGTGGCTATCGAGTATTGTTATTTTGCCAGAACTACAATAAAAACAATAGCAAGTACAAAAATACATTGCGATTCGAGATATTCGGTGGTAAGCATTATGCCGCTTGTTATGGTGAAGCGGCAAGAGAAGATGGCTCTATCGGAGAGTACAAAGTTATATACGAAGAGCAGATAAAAAAACTGGATCCTTTAGGTGAACTGGAGACATTCTTGGAGGATACACTTAAAGCATACGATTTCCTCACCTATCCTTGCATCGCATCCTTCTTTGAAGGACACAAAAAAAGGGTGCGACTAACACACGAGCAACGATTGGCGATTGCTAATTTGATGTTGCAGAAAGGCATTTCAATTGATGAGGCACAGCGGTTCTTTATGATGAGCCAAAATTACGATGAAGCGGTATCACGACAGCAATGTGAATATACCCAAGCGAAGATTGAGAAAGAAGGGTTAAAACCGCCAACCTGTGATAGGTTAAAAACGACTTTTGGATATGACGGGAGTAGATGTAGTAAATGCTCTCGGAAGAAAGCTACAAAAACGAAAGACAAAGAGGAAGAAGTAGAAAAAGCGATTAAATGGAAGATTAGAACAGCCACAAAAGAAGAACTTGAAAAATATATTCTGCATATATGGGAAGAACAAAACCCAGATGAACAAGCAACGGGGGAAGCAAAAGAAGACAATGCAGCAGGATTCGACAAGGAAGATTCAAAGACATTTAGTACTATTGCAGAAGATTTAGTGGACGGAAAACATCTAACAAAAGAGCAAGAAGCGAAGGTAAGAAAACGACTTCCACGATATTGGAAGCAGTATCTGAAAGCAGATTTGTTTGATGTAGAAGTATTACTTACGGAATATGCTCAGAGCGATGCAGATAAGCCTAAAGACCTTTACTACATAGATGAAAATGGTAGGAAACGGATAAATTATGAGGAAGTTATAGAAAATATATGCCAATCATTCACATTCCGAGTAACGAGAGATACAAAAACGGTATATGTTTACGATAACGGGATTTACCGTGAAGGCGATGTTGATATTGAAGAATATATCGAGCAACTATTAGGTTCAGATGTTAACAACCGCTTAGTTAGCGAGTTAATTGGACATATACGGCGGCGTTATTACACACCACGAGAGCGATTTAATGAGGACAAAAACTATTTACCATTACAAAACGGACTACTGAACTTAGAAACACTGAGCTTAGAAGACTTCGACCCAGAAAAGATATTTACATGTAAACTACCAGCAGAATTCGATGAAAAGGCCGGTCACGCCCATTATGAAGACTTCTTTCGAGAAGTACTGTATGATGAAGATGTGGCTACGATGCAAGAAATGTTTGGTTACTGCCTCCTTCCAGAACACCCTGCCCATAAGTCTTTCTGGTTATTAGGGCGCGGACGAAATGGTAAGTCACAAACAGGTCATTTGTTAACAGAGCTATTAGGTGCTGAAAACTGCGCGAACGTCCCACTGAGTCAGTTAGATGGCGAGCATAGGTTTGCAGAAGCGCGGCTTTTTGGAAAACTGGCGAATGTTGTTGCGGAACCTGGAACGAAGTCACAATTTTCGACACCCACTTTTAAAGCAGCCACCGGAGGCGATCTACTGGCGGGCGAAGAAAAAGGGAAGCAGCGAGTCTTCCTATTTAACAACTTTGCCAAATTTATCATCTACGCTAACAGAATACCACGGATTGACGACGACACGGACGCCTTCTGGGAGCGAGTGATTGTACTCGACTTCCCAAATCAGTTTATAGGTAGCAAAGCAAAAAAAGAGCACTATAAGGTACTAATAAAACAAGATGGACTTGCAGGGCTGCTAAACTGGGGATTGGTAGGATTAAAACGCTTGCGAGAGAATAACTGGGAGTTTACCGGAACAAAATCACAAATGAAGGCGAAGAATAACATGAGAAGACAAACGCAACCAATAAGGGCATTTTTAGAAGATTGGACGATATTCGATTCACGGCATGAAATACTCAAGGAGCTATTGTATGATGCCTTCAAAATATATTGCGAAATTCATCAAATACTACTCCCAGATGAAGCAACGTTTACAAGGGAGATAAAGAAAATTGGCAAAGCGAAAATCACAAGACCAACCCGTGAAGAGGACGGCCAGACAAAGCGTATTTATTGTTGGCAAGGGCGGAGATTCAGTGAAAACGCGAAAGTAGTGGCAAGTGACGAGGAAGGGAAGAAAGAACTGATTAGCATCGAGCAAATTTTATCGTGTCCAACCTGTCTAACCTGTCCTTCCTTTTCCCCCTTGGAGTATATGGGGGAAAGAGAAGAGTTAGAGACAAAAGAAGGAAGCATTCCCCCATATAAGGCAGTTGAGAATACCCCCGACAGGTTGGACAGCTTGGGCAGAACGAAGGAGAGCAGCGTAGCGAGTGAATGTGATCCCCCGACCTCTTTGCTAAACAATAGCAGCGATTGCGATAGAGCAGAAGGTAAACGACGTGGCGAAACTGCTTTAAGTGAAGTCCCAAAAAACATTGATAAAAACGTATGTGACGGATGCGGAAAAGACACCCCCACAACAGAATGTAATGGTCAGTTACTCTGTGACGAATGCCTATCTTTTAGTCTTTGCCATAAGGAGTCGAGTGATAAACCCAAAGAATTTATATGTGTATGTGGTGTTGCCTTTGCCACACGTGGAGAGATGCGCGAGCATCAAGCATTTTGCGAGGTGTTTCAGGCCGAGCAATCCAGAGAAGCAATGCTCCAAATGAGGAAAGATGGGTTAGAGATCAAAGAATCAGTTCCAATTGCGGAGGGTGGGGAATGAAACACATTTCGGCTTTTGTTACCCACTGGGAGGCTAACTAAGATGTCAAAGGAAGAGATTACACTGATCGAAACAGATGAAGGACATTTTTACCGCACCCCCTGCGGGATTCTACCGAGCGTGACTACCATCTTACAGTTAATCCCGAAGCCCGCCTTGGAAATATGGAAACAGAGAGAACCTGCATGGCGGCAAATTTCTGAACAAGCGTTAAAAGTAGGTTCATTGGTGCATGAAGCGATTGATGCTTATTTGAAGGGTGATAACCTTCGGCTGGGTGAAGTATTATCTACAAGATGTGATGAAATAGAAAAACCATTTTCCGCATTCCTTAGATGGAAAGAAAATAGTGGGTTTAAACCTCTTAGTAATGAACTTGGAATCTGGAGCAAACGTGGATATGCAGGGACAGCAGATATGATTGGCCATATAAATAGCAAGCTATATCTCGTTGATCTAAAAACAGCTAAGCGAATTTATCCGGACTATCTCCTTCAGGTATCCGCATATCGCCACGCATACGAAGAGCGAACTGGAGAAAGGATAGAAGGGTTAGGCATCCTCAGATTAGACAAGGCAGAAGGCTTTTATGAATGGAAAGGATACAGTGAGGTTGATTATGAATCAGGATTAAAGGCATTCTTGCATCTATGTGAAGTTTGGCATTCCGGGCAGGAAGTATCAAACCCACGAATCGAAGGAATCGAGAAGGTGTGTGAGGAATGAGTGCAACAACAACGAGAGCGGAGCTTAGCGCATACAACCACATCCAGGATAAACCATTGTCTCCACTAATAGCAGAGCTGCTACATGAACATGGCGGCAGATGGCAAGGAACCGCACAAGACTTAGTCGAGGCAATACATTTGAACTTGACACCGCGTTCTCTATCTGTGAAGTTGGACCAGTCGGTAAGCGAACTTGAAAGACATGGGGTTGCAGTAACTCATAAGAAAATCAGAGGTCGAAAGGTTTTAGTGTTCACAGCCACACGGGACCATGCCGCTATCGCAACGAAACCACCTACCCTTACTCAAAGTATCAGAGAAGAGGGTGTCGCAAATATCGACGATTGTGAAGGTGTGATAAGCTTTCCGTTCTCGTGGGCGTATG
>JAENXH010000093.1 GCA_016649585.1 Methanosarcinales archaeon | reverse complement strand
ATAATCTGTATGAAGCAAGTAAAACTATGAACGGAAAAACAATTCTAAGTGGTTTATTTGAGTGAGATTTGATAAGTGAAACTGGGCTATGTAACAGTAGGAGATAAAGCGATCGAGCATGAAGATAGCAGTTGCAGGAAAAGGCGGTGTGGGTAAAACCACCATTGCAGGCACGCTTGCTCGACTCTTGGCGCAGGATGGGCAGAACGTAATCGCGGTGGATGCAGACCCCGCAATGAACTTGAAATTTGTCTTGGGCATCGAAAAGAACCCCCCGCCTATATCCGAACTAAAGGATCTGATTTTTGAACGGACCGGTGCTCATACCGGGACAGGGGTCTACAAATTGAATCCCAAAGTGGATGACATACTCATGAAATACGGGGCAAAGGGGCCGGATGGCGTGACGCTACTGGTAATGGGCACGATAGAGAAAGGAGGAACTGGATGTACCTGCCCCGAAAATGCTTTCCTTCGTGCGCTGCTGCGACACGTGCTATTCAAGAAAAACACGGTTATCATGGACATGGAAGCAGGGATAGAGCATTTAGGTAGAGGAACCGCAAAAGGGGTTGATATAATGCTTACCGTGGTGGAGCCGGGGATGAGATCTGTAGAGACTGTAGGCAGAATAAAGAAGCTCGGCGAGGATATAGGAATAAACAACATGATGGCAGTGATAAACAAAGTTACGGATTCCGAGATGGTAAAAAAGATCGAAACTAAGTTGGAGGAGATGAACCTACCACTGCTGGGAATTATCCCTTATGAGCAAGCATTGATAACGGCAGATATAGAGGCTAAAGCTCCGTTAGATGTAGGTGGAGAAGCGGTTGAGCATATAAAGGCGATAAAAGATAAAATTTTGTCTTGTTTCTAAGATTAGTAATCTGAGCTGTTCTGAGTGGTGTGCCTCCGAGGTGCTGCCTTCTTTGAAACTGCAACCTTCGATGTTCGTATCACTTTCGCACCCAGCATATAGCCTCTCTCAAGTTCTTCCAAAATCGTATCCTCTGGATGATCATCGTTAATAACCGTCATAGTAACTTCATGTTTATAAGGGTCGAACTTCTCTCCAACTGCCTTGATTGGTTTTAACCCCTCTTTGCCAAGCACAGCCATCAGATCTTGATATAGTAACTCAATCCCTTTTACAAATGACATTAGATCCTCACACTGCTTAGCCGAGGCAAAACCAGCCTCAAGAGCATCAATAATTGGCAATAAACGCTTTATTAACTCTTCAGTTGCGCACATCTCATACATTTCCCGCTCACGAGCAACCATCTTCTTATAGTTCTCAAAGTCCGCTTGAAGGTATTTCAGTCGAGATAAATACTCATCTGCTAACGCCGTCTTCTCTGCCAATTCCTTCTTCAATCTCTCTAATTCAGTGCTTGTAACCACTACCTGTGCCTCTGCAAGTTCCTTTTCTTCGTTCTTTTGTGCCTCCAGCACCTTCTTCTGAACGTTTCTCAAATTTGTTTCCTCCAGCGATACCGCGTTTTAGTATGCGTTCATTTGTTAAATATTTTTCGTATTCTCCCGCAAATCTACGCGCATTTCTTTCTGTCTGAGCACAGGCTGTTATAATAATCTCTAACAACTAAAAAGCCGCTTCAGGCAAAGATAAGTTATATAAGTCCTTAGCTCAGTATTTAATAATTGGGTGGTAAAAATGGGGGTGTATACAGTTCAGTTACCAAAACGAATTGTTTTTGGTGACGTGGTAGAGGAAAAAATTGGTGCTGAAGCGAAAGGATTGGGTGCGGAAAAAGCGTTCATTGTTACCGATGGCACAATTGAAAAGGCAGGCTTGCTCAAGAAGGTGGAGAAACCTTTGAAAGAGGTAGTAGAAGTAGACATCTTTGATAATGTGGAGTCGGAACCAACGTTAGAAGTTGCAGAAACGATTGTAAAAGCGGCAAGAGCAGCGAGATACGATCTGGTTGTGGGTGTTGGAGGCGGAAGCGTGCTGGATATGGCAAAGGTTGCCGCTGCGGCAGCTTCTAACCCGGAGCAGGGTGCAAGCGATTTCTTGGGTGCGAACAAGATTGTGAACCCGAGCGTGCCGACGATTTTAATCCCGACAACTGCTGGGACGGGTGCGGAAGCTACGCCATTCGCACTCATCATTGTTGAAGGCAAGAAAAAGGCAATAGCGAGTCCTTATAATCTCGCAGACGTTGTTTTAATTTCTCCATCGTTCACAGCCACGATGCCGCCAGAGGTAACCGCTTCCACAGGCATGGACGCATTGAGTCATGCAATAGAAGCATTTATCTCACTTGGCGCAAACCCGCTGACAGATTCTTTTGCATTAGAAGCGATAAGGAAGATTGCAGATAATTTAGAGGAGGCCGTTTCACATGGCGATAATCTCGATGCCCGTTTAAAGATGTCAATAGCAGCGATGCTGGCTGGTATGGCATTTGGGAATGCAGGTGTTATAGCAGGTCATGCAGCAGCTCATACATTCGGAGCAAGGTATAAAATCCCACATGGTGTCGCTGCCGCACTTGCGTTGCCCTATATGATGGAGTATAATGCGAAGGAACCTGCAGTTAAGGAACGGTTAGCAAAGGTGGCACGCGAGATGGGTGAGGATGTATCCCGGTTGACGGAAGAAGAAGCAGCTTCTAAAGCTATTTCTCGTGTTAAGAACCTGTTGGAAGCGTTAAAATTGCCAACACGGCTTGCTGATTTGGATGTGCCCGCGGGGGACTTGCCTGATTTGGCTGAAGCACTGGTGAAGGAGAAGGGATACTTAGCACGGAACCCTCGTAAAATCGAGCAGAAAGATGCAGAAGAAATCATCGCGAGAATGTGGAACGGTGAATAATGCAATGCGCGTGGAATAGCAAAAACAACTCTCGTTACCGGTTGGTAGAATACTTATATAGCAGATATAATTAGTAGTAAAAGTGGGCTGTTAGATGGAGAACGAGAAGAGCGGTGAGGCTAAAAAAAAGGAAGAATACGCGGAAGGCATAATAAAGACCGCGGTACCATCGCTATTTGGTGTTCTCGCGGGTGTTATATCCTTCTTCGTGATAAATAACCCCAGTTCAGAAGATGGCTTGCTCATTGCGATCCTCCTGGTCTTGGTGCAGAAATTCGTCTATCCGTTCTTAAATATAAACATGGAAGGGGCGAAGGATTGGATTTACATCTCGTTCATGACCGTTTTCTGCTGGTTTGTCACATTCACGTTATTGTTAAATTAAAAATCTACATGTGACTTCAGCGCGATATGCGTGACTGCAATAGCGAGGGCATCGGTGACATCGTCAGGCTTTGGTACTTCCTCTAACTGAAGCAATTCCTTTACCTTGCTCGCCACTTCACTCTTCGTTGCCCTTCCATACCCGGTCATAAAACTTTTCACCTCTGAGGTGTTATATTCATATATGGCAAGTCCAGCGATAGCAGCCGCTAAGAGACAAACGCCACGTGCCTGCCCAACGCTTAATGCGGTTTTCACATTGGTGTTGAAGAAAATTTTCTCGATTGCCATATCATCCGGCGTAGTATCTGCTATCAGCTCAAGCAAATCGTTATATATCTTCTTCAATCTATCGCCGTTTGATTGCTCCGTGGTCGTTTTTATGTACCCACAATCAACGGATTTTAATCTGCCGTTATTGAACTCAACAACACCCCATCCCGTCCTCGCAGTTCCCGGGTCTATCCCAATTACACGCATAACTAATAAATAGAGAAGAAGTAACATATTAATGGAGCAGAGAAGAAAGAGAAAAGGAGAGAAGTGAATGGGAAAAGAAAAAGGAATCGTAGTGCCAGGAGATTTCTTAGGTACTTCTGAGGAATTCACGCCGGGAGAGGGTGTGTATGATGAAAAAGGGAATATACATGCTTCGCTTATCGGGGGAGTTAGCATAAGTGATAAGCGGGTTATAGAAGTCCAACCAAAGGTGGATACCCCACCAACGCTTAAAGAGGGGGATGTGGTTGTAGGCCGAATAGAGGACTTACGGGATACTGTTGCCATCGTGAGTATAGCATGCCTGAAAGGGCATGAAGAGCGAGAGATTGCAGCATCCACGCAGGGGGTTATTCATATATCAAACGTAAGGAGCGGGTATGTGAATGATTTGCAGCGCGAGTTTGGCTATCTTGATTTGGTAAAGGCGAAAGTGATAGACGTGGCGGCTTTAAGACTCAGCACAGAAGGGGAAGATTTAGGCGTGATAAAAGCGATATGTGCGAAGTGCAAAAAGACTCTGAAGAGAAAAGGGAATACTCTGGCGTGTGAGAGCTGCAAACGGGTAGAAGTAAGGAATATATCTGAAGATTATGGTAAGGGATTAGTGTAACCTTTTAATATTATTGAGAAAAGGGCGGTGATGTAAGCATGGAAACTGAAACTGAAACTGAAGAAAATGGAGATGAAACTAAGAAGGTAATAATATTAGAGGCAAAGGAAAACGTAGTGAGAATAGAGATAGAAGGAGAGGACCACACCCTTTTAGCGCCGCTAACTTCCAAACTGCTCGAGAATGAACAGGTGGATATCGCAACCTACAGCATTCAACATACCTTGAGAAGCAATCCCGTTTTGTATGTGAAGATGAAGGAGGGGGATCCCTTAGAGGCGGTGAAGTCCGCTGTTGCTGCTCTTGCATCAGAATTTGAGGCGTTTGGAAAGAAGTACAAAGCGGCAATAGTCTAGCGGTAGGACATGGGCTTCCCAAGCCTATAACCCGGGTTCGAGCCCCGGTTGCCGCATCAAACTTTACAAAAGTTTGATCAAAAACGCTCCGCAGAAAACTTTCTTTTAAAAGAAAGTTTTATCGAAGAAAAAGCGGTTTGGGGGAAGAAAAACAACCTTCAAGATTTTAATTATATGATTAAACTGAATACTGGATAGGAATGAGGCTATGAGATATGGATCAAATAAAGAAGTATGAATTCAAGAAAGTATTGGAAGAACTGAGGAAAAAGAGTGGAAGAGGCACAGAACTTGTGTCCGTTTACATTCCGCCTGATAAGCAAATATCAGATGTTACGTCTCATCTCCGTGATGAACACGGACAGGCAATGAACATAAAGAGTAAAATCACTCGTACTAACGTTCAGAGCTCTCTGGAATCCCTCTTAGCCAAGCTGAGGTATGTGAGTGTAGGCGAAAATGGCCTGGTTATATTTTGCGGTGCTGTAGATAAGGGTGGAGACAAGACGGATATCGAAACTTTCATTGTGGAGCCACCGGCAAAGATATATTCTTATATCTATCACTGTGATTCGAGCTTCTTCCTCGAGCCGCTGGAAGGACTCGTGGAGGAGAAGGATAAATATGGCTTGCTCGTGCTTGACAAACGAGAAGCAACGATCGGTATTTTAAGCGGAAAGGTGGTGGAATCGGTGAAACACCTCACCTCTTCAGTTCCGGGAAAGATAAGAAAAGGTGGACAGTCCGCACAGCGGTTTCAAAGACTGCGAGAGATCGCAACCGATGATTTTTATAAGCGGATAGGCGAACACGCATCACAGATCTTCCTTCAAATCGAAGATCTTCACGGTATTCTGATTGGTGGTCCGAGTCCAACGAAGGAGGATTTTGTGAAGGGGTCTCACTTGCATTATGAGCTGCAAAATAAGATTCTCGGTGAGTTTGACGTCGCGTATACTGACGAATCAGGCCTTTATGAGCTCGTTGACGCCGCAGGGGAGGCTTTAGAAGGATTGGACTTGATGCGGGAGAAGAAGCTCATGGCACGATTCATGGAATTCATCGCAAATAACGAGACAATGGTGGCGTACGGTGAGCAGGAAGTGAAAAAGAGCTTGGAACTGGGCGCGGTGGGCACGCTTTTGG
>JAENXH010000092.1 GCA_016649585.1 Methanosarcinales archaeon | reverse complement strand
CGTTTGCTATATAAACTTCGTTTCTCTGTAGTCCAACCGATGCCAATAATTCATCAAGCACCTTTCCCGCTCTGCCCACAAAAGGCTCGCCCTTCAAATCTTCATAGTAGCCCGGAGCTTCACCGACAAAAACTATTTTGGCGGATAACGAGCCTGCACCAACAACCGGATTGGTTCTCGTTTCCCATAGCTCGCAACGCTTACAGGTCTTTATTCTCTCTTCTATACGTCCCATCTCCGCTTTATCTCTTCGGCAATTCTCTTATTTCACTTTCACTGATCCCCAACCGGTTCACGAGTTCGGAAAGGAGTTTATGCTCGAAATTAGCGTATGCGATCTTATCTGGCGATGCTATTGCTATCTTCCGATACTTTAATTCTGGATACGCTTTCTTAAACACAACTCCAAGTTTACCTATCCACTTCGGGATCTCCTCCGTTATAAAAAGTACCGGGAAGTCCTTCCATTCCCGTGCGTCATACCACGATAAGCTATCAGTAATTGCGATGTGCACTGTATCATGACCTATAAGCATATTACCTGTAATAAACAGGGAGGAATCATCCATCGTGAAACCACTGAAATACCCGGTCGTTTCTTCTATCTCTTTCTCTGACAGACTGGCCTGCTCAGCCATTTTCGCGCTCCACGGTTTTATACTCTTTCGCGCATCTGCTACAAGTTCCTCTATCTCTTTCTCAAGCGTGTTTATCACCGGCATCTCAGCAAACTTAGCGGTTTTCCACACTTTCAACCTTGCCTTCACATCAATTATTGCATCCTCACTCTGGTACAACTCCAGGAATTCCTTCTCTTTCTTCTTACCGTACACGCACAACCGCTCCTTGATCAATCGCTCTTCTAAGGCCTGGAAGAGCTCAGGTGAAAACGTTTCGGATAGATCATTTCTTATAAGCTCATACTGCGTGAACCCCGCAGTGCCATGCTTACCTAATTTCAAAAGCAACTCCATCATTTTTAGCGCCGCTTTATCCCCTCCTTCCACGGCGGTCTCGAAATATTTTGATAACTCTCCTGGCTGAGGTGAATATCTGGCCGTAATATCATCGAAAAACACTTCATAGCCAGACAAACAAAGATATTCGTTATACGCGCCTATTTTCAGAATCTCTTTTCTCCTCAGCTCTTTTAATAACTCCTTGCAGTCCTTTCCTGTAATCGCCATGAAGTTTTTCACCAGCGCTTCCTCTGTCGTATAATCTTTCAACAGATGGAATAGCCCCAACAGTGTCTTCATATCCTCGCCATGTGCCTCAACCAAGCTCAAAAGCGTGCTCTTATACTCTTCTGGAAACATTTTTTTTCACCACTCTCTCTTACTTACTTTATTTATGTCCTTTATTTCAGTTTTCACCCAATAATCTGTCTACAAGCCATTCTGCATCAAACTTCTCTAAATCGTCATATTCTTGACCCATTCCTAAGAACAAAAAGGGTTTAGAGGTCGAATGCACGATGGAAATAGCCGCTCCGCCTTTCGCATCCACATCAACCTTCGTCAATATGCCGGCATCTATTCCTACCGTTTCGTCAAATTTCTTCGCACGTTCTACCGCATCATTTCCTGCAACCGCTTCATCCACGAATATCACCAGGTCTGGCTTTGTCACACGACAGATCTTCTTCAACTGCTCCATAAGATCTACGGACGTGTGCATTCTTCCTGCGGTGTCTGCCAGAACCACATCTTTACCATTCGCTCTCGCATAGTTCATCGCATCATAAACAACCGCTGCGGGGTCCGCGCCATATTGATGCTTTATCACTTTTATTCCCAATTTCGATGCATGTATCTCTATCTGCTCCGTTGCTCCTGCTCTATAAGTATCCGCAGAGGCAATCACTATCGAATAACCCGCATCAAGCAATTTCTTCGCTACCTTTGCTATACTCGTGGTCTTACCAGTGCCATTCACACCTACAAAAACGATATTTACCGGCTTCTCGCTTTTAGCCACAAACTCATCGAAATCAAGCGTGCCACCAGCGGCAAAAACGTTTAACAATGCATTCCTTATCGCCTCTTTCACTAACCCCTCGGTATTCTCTCGCCATTTCTTCCGCCCACCTACCAACTCTTTCTTCACACCGGAGATTATCTCTTCAGCTACTGACAATGCAACGTCGCTCTCCAACAGCGCTATCTCCAACTCTTCTAAAGGCTTTTCCAAATCTTTATCGTCTAAAATCGTCTCCCGCTCTAATAGCGCCTTACCTTTCTCCTTTAGCGTCTCCCTTATACCTGCTGGTGCCTGTTTACCTTCCAGTACCGGCTTCGCCTCTCGTCCTCTCTCTACCTCCTCTTCCTTGTCTTTCTCTTTTATCTTCCCTACTACAGTATCGCGAAATGCGTTAAGCTTCGTCCTTAGCCGGTCAAACATTTTTCCTTTTGATTTTTGCCCCTTCTTTTTTATAACTCGTTTTTACTGCAAGCCGAGATTTGCCCTCCTGATTACGCTGATAGTTCTTGCAATCTCGCCTGTAATGTCTGCGCCTCTTGCTCTATCCTTTGCAATACGCTGGTCATTTCACGCTGTGAATTCTCTAACTCAGTCTTCATTCCACTAAGGTACTCTATCGAGGAATCAGGATTTTTTTCCGCGCTTACTCCTCCGCCCACTCTCACTATTATTTTATCAGTACTGCTGAGCGTAACGTAAATAGATGAATTTGCTCCGATTGGCACTATCAACTCGTCACCTGCTTTCATCTTCTTCAACTGTTTTATCGTCTCTATCGCCTTATCATGCTCACTTATCGCCTGCCGGACAAAAAGTAACTCTTGAGACATTTGTTCCGCCTGCGCTTGGTATTGCCGCAATTTTAACAGCAGAGATTGTAGTTCCGCTTGCTGTTCTCTCTCTTTTTCAGTTAATTCTTTCTCGCTCTCCTCCATTTTTATCGCCTTCAAAGAGTAATACTCATTTTATCCTTATAAATTCCCTGTAAAGGTATTCAATATACAGATAGAAGATATAATTGGAGGATATAGGGAGAGTCCGGCAGGCGGAATGGGGGAAAGGGGGAGAGAGCAGGGAAAATGAAAATAAAAGGTAGGAGTATCTCAAAAGGAATAGCTACCGGAAAAGCATTGATTTCAAAGCAAAAAATCTCCTTCCTCGGTGCCGTAGACCCTGTTACGGGCATCATCGTTGATAAATCACTTGACATTTATGGAAAAAGCATAACGAATCGCATTTTGATATTTCCGGGCGGAAAAGGCTCAACCGTTGGCTCTTATGTACTCTACCAGCTTAAGAAGCATGGGAAAAGCCCGTATGCCATGATCAATCATCGTGCAGATACAATAGTAGCTGCGGGTGCAATTATCGCGGAGATACCTGTGGTTGACTCGCTTGAAACTGACCCGATTGAAGGCGAACTGATAAAGGATGGCGAGGAGGTGCTTGTGAATGGAACCGAGGGCTACATTGAATTACTATAAAGAAACGCTAAAAACATTGGAAAAACAGGGATACCACTTCGTAGGAACGCACAAGCACAGTGCGGTGAAAACGTGTTTGTGGTTACGGAGATCTATCAGAGGAGAGGGGAATTGTTATAAAGGCAAATTCTACGGTATTAGTGCGCATCGGTGCATTCAGATGACGCCTTCTATTTTCTGCAACCAGAGCTGTGTTCATTGCTGGCGACCTCTTGAGGCGTTTAACATAGTGGGAGAAGTGGAGCCGGTCATTTGGGATGCTCCTGACGAGATAGTGGAAGACTGTATAAAAGAGCAAAACAGGCTTATATCCGGGTTCAAGGGCTCTGACAAAACTAATATGGATGCATTTGCAGAGGCTACTGTTCCAAAAAATGCTGCCATTTCGCTTATAGGCGAGCCTACGCTGTATCCTCATTTGAAGGGCCTGATCCAGGAGTTCCATTCGCGTGACATGACCACTTTTGTGGTGACCAACGGCACGAATCCCGGAGTGCTGCGAGAAATTCGTCCTTACCAGTTGTATATATCCTTAAATGCACCGGATGAAGCCACATACAAGAAAGCTTCACACGCTCAGTACTGGCCTCGTATAAACGAATCGTTGGAAGAGATGAGAAAGCTGAAAGGGCGAACGAGAAGAGTCATACGAATCACCTGCATCGAAGGGTTGAATATGATAAATCCCGCGGGCTATGCCGAATTGTTAGAGCGAGCGAATCCTGATTTTATCGAGGTGAAGGCGTATATGCATATCGGATATTCAAGAAAACGGTTGAGCAGAGAAGCAATGCCCACGCATTTAAGAGTGAAGGATTTTGCGCGTGAAATAGCAGAAGCGTTAACGCCTTTAGGATATACCTATACGATTACGGATGAATCAGAGATAAGCCGGGTAGTTCTTATCTCATCTTTATAAAGACAATACAAATACCTTCTACCACAATCCCTCGTTAGCCTACTCCTTTGCTCCAGCAGCCCACTTTAATTTTCTTCTTTTCCTTCTCAGCTTTAGCATATTGCGTTCGCACTTAGAACTGCAGAAATAATAAACGGTTCCATCACGCTTCACAAACATCATTCCACTTCCTGGCTCTAGTGGCGCGTCACAAAAAGAGCATTTCTTCTCCATCCCTTCGTTACCTCCTCGAATGTAGTTTCCGCACTTCTCTCGATGTCTCTGGGAGCACTAAAATATCACCTGTTTTTATAGGTCCGATACAATTCCTCGTGAGGATACGCCCTTTATTTACTCCTTCCAGTATTTTACACTTCACCTGGACGGACTCACCGTGCATCCCCGTTCTACCCACGATTTCTATTACCTCTGTTGGTGTTCCTCTCTCTTCGCTCATTTCCTACTCTGCCCTTCACCTTACGCTTTTAGCGTCTTTAGCTCCTCTGCGATCTTATCAATCGCTTCTGCAGCTTTTCCAGGGTCCACGATGGCAACCGAAGCACAACCCTTGTTAATACCACAAGCAGCGCCTAAATCTCTCTGACTTTTAACGTACAGGTAAGGAATGCCTTTCTCTTCACACAGTGGTGGAAGATGCATGACGATCTCCTGTGGAGTAATATCCTCACTTATCAGCACCAACTTCGCCATCCCCCGTTCGATGGTCTTAGTAGATTCATTTGTACCTTTCTTCACGCTGCCCGTAGTCCTTGCTAATTCTACCGCCTCTAATGATGTGCTTTGCAACTCTTCCGGTACCTCGAACTTGACGTACGCCGTCATCTGCTTTCCTTTCCCTTTTCCTTCTTTATCGCTCATCTTTCATCCCCCTACAATGTTATCTGCGTTCTTACTCTAATAGAAGATATTGCTTTAAGTTTATAGTCTTCAAGTATGACTGGTTGCACGCACTCTTCAGGTACACTGAGAGAGATCTCCTTCGTCCGTCCGTATCTGCCTTTGCTCACAATCACTGCATTTACCAAGCCCAGGATGTCCAATTCCGAGACGAAATCGGTAACCCGCCGCTGCGTTAACGCATCCATGTCCAATTGGTTGCACAATTTACGATACATGTTATAAACTTCGCCGCTGGAGAAGCGTCTTTTGCTCCGCTCTCTGTTTAAAACGAGCACACTGGTGAGCACGATCTTTGATTGCAGCGGTAATGTCTTTACCACTTCCGCCACCCGGTTCACCTCTAACTTCTCAATCGCATGTCTTACATGCTCCTCACACACCCCGCGGGATCCCGAACGTTCTGCTATTTCGCCTGATACGCGGAGCAGGTCAAGAGCACGCCGTGCATCGCCATGCTCAGAAGCTGCAAGCGCTGCGCAGAGTGGTATCACCGCATCGCCAAGTGTAGAACCATTAAACGCCTTCTCCGCCCTCGCATACAGGATGTCCTTCAACTGCTCTGCATTGTA
>JAENXH010000091.1 GCA_016649585.1 Methanosarcinales archaeon | reverse complement strand
GGAACTTTATGATTGATATAGTTTAGGGATAATTCAACCTTTCATTCTAACCGCAAGAAAAAATCCGAAAAACTTAAAATACGAGTAAGGCCAATTAAAATTTAGAATTTGTTATCATGACGCCAAGATGGCAAGAATGTTGGGACGCAGCACCTGAGATCTACGCACTCTTAAAGGAGAGTGAAACGTTAGAAAGCGGCCGTGAAAAACTTATAAGCTATATTGACGCTTTAGAGTGGACCTACCGGCGTGATATTGATACTATCAAGTCGTGGGATTATATTCTACTCAAGGAAGCTGTTCGCTGTCTGAAGAATATTATTTCTCCGCGCAATGAGCGTTTAGCCGGAACTTCCGCGTTAGAACATCTCTGGACTGCGGCAGTAACGGGAGATTCTGAGGTAACTGATGATTTTGTTGATGAGTTTGTGCATTTATTTAAAGCGGTAAAAGGGCAGTCGGCGGTTTACCCCTCGCGATTGATGGAAGGCATTGAGTTTCCAGATTTTGAGAAGTATAAGGGGAGAGAAGCAGCTTTAATGCGGTCTGATTATCTCGATCAGATGGTACAGCGAATGAACAATTATCTTGTGCGATATCCGAGCGGTCTCGAACCAGAGATCGTAAAGAAGCGCAGTGAGAATAAAAAAAAGATTTTAGAAGTACTTGATGCCACGGAAGCCGATTGGGAAGACTGGAACTGGCATTTCAACCATGTTTTCAAGGATAAAGATGGCTTTGAAACGATTAAAAAAATAATAAAGTTGAATCCTAAACAGGAGGCAGCAATTTACCTCGCTATAGAAAATGACGTTCCTTTTGGTGTGACACCCCACTACCTTCATCTCATGGATCCTGAGCCGAGCGATTATGACTATGCAGTACGGAGACAGGTATTTCCGCCATTAAGTTATGTTGAGAATATGATTGCGCATAAAGAGGATAAAGAATTGGCGTTTGACTTTATGCGTGAACATGATACCTCTCCTATAGAGCTCGTTACCCGACGCTATCCTGCAGTTGCGATAATCAAACCATATGATTCATGTCCCCAGATCTGTGTTTACTGTCAGCGGAATTGGGAAATCACTTCTCCATTAATGGATTACGCTTTAGCGCCAAAAGAACGCATTGATAAGGCTATAGAGTGGTACGCGGAACACGAGCAAATGATGGATGTTCTGATAACGGGTGGCGACCCACTGGCAATGGACGATGACTTAATTGAGTATATCTTAAAACGTCTTTCTGAAATACCGCATTTGCACAATATACGAATAGCTACCCGATTACCCATTACGGTACCTCAGCGAATTACCGAGGAGCTGTGCGAGATCTTTGCAAGCTATTATGATGTGGGCAAACAAATACCATATATGGTTACGCATTTCGAGCACCCTTATGAAGTCACTCCTGAGACTGCTGAAGCGATTAGGCGCGTTAAAATGCAGGGAATGGATGTTTATAACCAGCAGGTGTTTACGTTTGCGAATAGCAGACGATTCGAGACTGCTGCTTTACGAATTGCGCTGAAGCAGATCGGGGTAGATCCTTATTATACCTTCAATATGAAGGGCAAATCAGAGATTGAAGATTACGCGGTACCAATAGCGCGACTTTTGCAAGAGCGGAAAGAAGAGGCACGATTGTTGCCTGGCATCTTTCGAACTGACGAACCAGTATTTAATGTGCCCTTCCTCGGTAAGAACCACCTAAGAGCCTGGCAGGACCATGAACTTATCGCTATACAACCTGATGGAAGACGAGTGTATTCGTTCCATCCGTGGGAGAAGAACATAGAGAAAGTTGAACCCTATCTTTATACCGAGGTTACGATACGGAGCTATCTTGAGAAATTAAAGGAACGAGGAGAAGATCCAGAGGATTACAGGAGTATCTGGTATTATTATTAACATTTATAAGATCATTTTCGCCTATTACAATCATGGAACTTAAAGAGATAAAGCTCGAGGATTTACATCCTGAAGATTTTATAGAAGAGAAAGTCGCGGAGATCAAATCGGTTGTCGGAAGTGGTTTGGCAATCAACGCGTTATCCGGTGGTGTTGACTCATCCGCGGGGACTCTGTTGGGGCACCGAGCGTTAGGCGATCGTTTGAAGACCTATTTCATTGAAAACGGCATAATGCGGCAAGATGAACCGCAGAGAATCGTTTCGCTCTTCAAAGCAATGGGCATACCGGTAGAGATCGTTGATGCAAAAAAGCAGTTTTTCGATGCGCTTAAAGGTCTCACTGATCCCGAAGAGAAACGAGAAGCGATTACGCAAACGTTTTACAAGGATGTTTTTGGTGAGCTGGTGAAAGAAAGCGGCGCCAAATATCTCCTCCAGGGCACCAATTACACCGATGTAGAAGAAACGGTTGCGGGAGTTAAAAGGCAGCATAACATTCTCGAGCAATTGGGGATCGATACGCAAGCGACATACGGATATGCCGTTTTAGAGCCGTTGGTTCAACTCAGAAAGCCCGCAGTACGGGTAGTTGCAAAGGCGCTCGGCTTGCCTGAAGAGCTCTACAACAGACCGCCCTTTCCAGGCCCTGCATTAGCCGCACGAGTAATTGGCGAAGTCACTCAGGAACGCGTAGAACTGGTGAGAAAAGCAACGCAAATCGTCGAATCTGAATTACAGAGCACCGGAGCATTCCAGTATTTGGCGATCTTGCATGAGGACAAAGTTACCGGGATGAGAGATTGGAAGCGGGATTATGGCATACAAATAGAGGTACGCTGCTGGGAGAGCAGCGATGCAAAAACAGGATCGCCAACAAGACTTCCTTACGAGACGTTAGAGCGATTAGCGGAAAGAATAACGACCGAAGTACCTGCAGTTGTCAGTGTTACGTACAACATAACCAAAAAGCCACCGTCAACGATAGAAGTGGTTTAATCACCTTCTGGTTAAATCAGAACGCACCCGTGCAAGCAATGTGCGGGTGGTTTTTTCTTTTAGCTTTTCTTATAGACTTGTTAACTGTTCGTTATTGGGTTTGATGTTCTGGATGCACGCGCTACTTCTCCCGCTTCACCGCTTCTTTCGTAGCCTTTTCGGGTATCCGCATCGCTTTCATATTTAAATTATTTGTAATTTCTTTGCTATCTCCGTTGCTTTGTCTAAACCGTGATCGAGATATAATGCTCCAAATAATGCTTCAAAAGCCTCGGCCTGTATTGTAGTAATTTCTTTATCCTTTGGACGATTATCATAAGTTTTTCCGAATTTTATGTATTCTACTATATTAAGGTTGGATGCGACACGGGCAAAATACTCATTTTCTTCAGCAACCACGGATTCAACAGTAAGTCTCCGTTTATTCCAATCAGGATGCTCATTAAAATTATGTTCTCTTATTATTAGCCTCAGCACTGAATCTCCGAGAAAAGCTAGCTCTTGATTATTTGGCAAACCGCTACTACTATGGGTCAATGCCTCATCATATACTAATTTAATTTTCTCAGTTCCGCTAGAGGAAATAGTATTCAAAAATTCCTTTATTTCTTTTTCACGTCTATCATCCATCGCTTCTTGCATACCGCTTATTTGCGTTCTTTTTGAACCTAATAAAGACCTATCCTACTTAAAACGTCCTAATATACAAAAGCCAGTAATTGGCCGCCCACACCATTTTCAATCGCTTTTTCATGCGACATCACGCCTTTTGAAGTTGTAAGTATAAGCAGCCCAAAATCTCGTGCAGGGAGCAGCCTCTTCTCCCAATCCTCATATTCTTTCATACGGACGTAAAACCGCGGCTTTATCGCATTGCAATCGTTTATTTTACCGCGTAGCTTCACCTTGAAAAGACCTGCTTTTCCGTCTTCAACAAATTCAAATTCATCTATATAACCTCCTTCCTTCATTACACTCAGCACGTTCCCAATCAGCGTCGAGGCGGGTTTTATCATACATTCCATCTTCCCGACTCGCTCCGTATTCTTAATCTGCGAAAGAGCATCTGCAAGCGGATCATTTAGCGACATTTTTTCTTCTCATCTTTTATTCCATCTCGGCATATAAAAATATATGAGCCTTCCACAGTTTCTATGCTTTTGGATAATTTCTTCTTTTCAAGAAACGGTTTTCGTTAGTTATACTTCCTAAATCCTATTTCCCTCGCTATCTCTCTGAAGCACTGTCTGCACAGATAAATATCATATCTACGAATCAGACCTCTCCTTCTGCCGCATCGTCTGCACGTGTTTGCACCTCTTCCAAATCTCTTCGTCCTCTCTTTTACCATCTTACCTCACTTTATTCTTCATTCACTATACCTCTCTCACCATAAAATATTTATCTCCTTCTTCTATATCATGTTTAAGTAGCAGGATGCTATAAATATTTATAAGAGTCCTTCAAAATCATCCATGCTATACTATAAGTAGGCGTTAATAACGAATCCTTGGAGGTGTCTTTGATTGCAGGGGTATCACGATAAATTTAAATAAATATAAATATAAACCAGATAACAGAAAGAAGGCGTAAGCAATGGCGGGAGAAGAAGATGAAATTAGACACCAATGACCGGAAAATTGTTGAAATGCTACAAAAAGACGCTACACTCTCGTACGGAGTGATAGCAGAGAGATTGGGTCTAACTGAGGGCGAAGTGGAGGGAAGAATTAGCAGACTTTCTGACACCAGAACCAAGATTCTAATAGTTGATGACGAACTGGATACTTTGTTACCGCTGAAGAGGGCGTTGGAAATAGAGGACTTCAATGTCATCGAAGCTCAAGACGGTATCGAGGCACTGGAAAGGGTGAGGTCGGAGAATCCCGATTTGATTCTTCTCGATTTGATGCTGCCCAAGCTAAATGGATTTGAGGTCTGTCAGCGGCTGAAACAGGATGAAGCAACGAGTTCCATTCCGATAATGTATGTGTTTAGCTCTCCAACCTCAGCCTCAACATCTCTAAGCTATTGAGCCCACGCTGTGCCCATGTCGCCAAGACCGACATCACAGTCTCGTGAATATACGTTCCCTTCCCATTCCGCAGTGTTCCGATGATCTTTCGCTGGACAACGTGCTCACGAAGTGCTCGCTCTGCCCTGTTGTTGGTCGACTCTACACCTGGATGAAGGACAAAGGTGAACCAGTACTCAAAACCATTATGGATCTTACCGATGAGCTTATTCACCTTCTCGTTGGTATATTCACCTCCAAGAATCTGCATGAGCGTCTCTCGTGCTTCGTGCCACAGTCGCTCTCTGATTACAGGCGGAGGGTCATCTCTCAGTGCGTCGTCCAGTCGCTGATACAACCTGACAAGTGCTTTATGCAAAT
Source organism: Methanosarcinales archaeon (assembly GCA_016649585.1). Taxonomy (GTDB): domain Archaea; phylum Halobacteriota; class Syntropharchaeia; order Alkanophagales; family Methanospirareceae; genus JACGMN01. The sequence goes on along the minus strand of JAENXH010000091.1, from coordinate 574 downwards.
ACACCGCCTCGGCAAACTTCCCGGCAAGATACTTCGACTCTCGCAGGAGATGTGCCCAGCAGCGCTGGATACGGTTTGTGAAGCTGGAATACGGTTTCCAGCCATCGCATACGATTATTCCCCCAAATCTTCTCGTCAGAACCTCCATGAGAACTTTCATACCCCGACTCTTCCGTACTACAACAAAGGTATCTTCCGGCGTGGTGAATATCCAGATCCAGTACTTCTTCCCCTGCACTCTGATCCCCGTCTCATCCACATATAGAATCGGGGCACGGCGGATCCGCTCCAAGATCTGTTCGTATTCTGATCGGATCGCATCAGAGCCACGGCGTGTAAAGTCGAGTATCGAGGCAGGGCTTACCTTTAATCCATAATCTCGCTTTAATGCCGTCCTGATCTTACGGTAGGGCAGTCTGTCTTCATATTTCAGCAGTGTCGCTCGAGCAATTGTATTATTACCGAATCTCCCTTCCTTTGGGCAATCCGGATGGGTTGCAACGATCTCTCTCTGGCATCGTGGGCACGTATAATGTGCGATCTTAAACTCGGTAACGATGACCGGCTGTGGCTC
>JAENXH010000090.1 GCA_016649585.1 Methanosarcinales archaeon | reverse complement strand
GTAGATACCTCCTTTCTGTGCCGTTCCCTCCTCTCTTTGCCCATCACTCCTTCTATTATCTTTGATACATCCATACTTAGCGAGCCCATCTCGGCTTCGCTGTGAGCAACCGGAATAATCAGCAGTTTCTTGTGCATTTTTTTAGATATTATTTATAGAAGTAGTGACATTTAAGCTTTTCATTTCCATGCAAGTCTGACATTCTTCATCTTTTTTCCTTGCAACTTATAAATGTATAACCTTTCTTTTCAAAGATATGACACGGACACAGCGCAAGTGCACCGTCTGCGGCAACCCGGCATTACACAGATGCAAGTACTGCGGCGATACCCTTTGCAAGGAACATTTCCCGCCTGAAATGCACTGGTGCGTTGGAGTTGAGGAGTATAAAAAAGACCTTGAAGCTCGGGGTACATCCTCCATTCCCTTCGAACTCAGACCAGAACGGAGGGGAGGGGAACAGGATAAGAGCAGTTACACAAAAACCCTCTTTGGCATCTTCTCCGGGAACTATTCGTTCTTGCTTTTATTCCTCATTTCCATCTCTTTTGTCTTGCAATTACTCATTTCAGGCTATACCCAGCGCTTAATTCTGATTCCGGCGCTCGTAATGGAAAGACCCTGGACGTTAATAACGCATATCTTCCTCCACTCTACGCAACATTTCGACCATTTCCTTATCAACATGCTCGTATTTTTCTTCTTCGCCCCTACATTGGAGAGGAAGATAGGAAGTTCGAAATTTTTGCTCATCTTCTTCATATCGGGAATTGTGGCGGGAATTGGCTGGAGTTTAACTACCGTTAACCTCTTTGTGCCCGTAATGGGCGCAAGCGGAGCGTTAATGGGGATATTAGGTACACTTGCGGTACTAATGCCAAAAATTCGTGTATATTTATTTTTTATAATACCAATGGAAATATGGATGGTAGTTATCCTCTTTGCCCTCTATGATTTTTTAATGATTGGTTCAGGCGACATGATTGCACATACCGCGCATTTATCAGGTCTTTTTTTTGGATTGCTCGTAGGTGCAAGTTTAAAGAGAACCGATGCAGGGTTATAAATTCCGGATACCTTATTGGATATGTTCGACTAAAACCACCAACCTTTTTATACATCACCCTCTATTTGTGAGATGTATCCCAAAATTGATATGAATGAAAAGAAGATGGGTGGGGACGTAATATTTTCGTTAAGAAAGCTTGCGCTATTAGGTGCGATAGAACAGCCGATTAAGTTGTCTGCCGGTCGTTTCGCAGAGGATATTAAATCAAGCGTGCAAACCGCAGCGAGACGACTCCAGGAGCTTGAAAGAGAAGGTCTCGCGCATAGAAGAATAACCGCGGATGGGCAGTGGATAATGCTGACCAAAAAAGGGGTAGCACAATTAAAGATAGAATGTTATGAATACCAGGAGCTATTTTTTTCCACACCGAGGATCGAGGTTGAGATCGCAGGACTCTTGATTACAGGTCTGGGCGAGGGAGGATATTATACTACACTTGAGGGATATAAAAAGCAATTCGAGGAAAAATTAGGTTTTATCCCTTTTCCAGGCACCTTAAATCTCAGCCTTGACTTGCTCTGTATAGTAGCAAGGAAGAAGCTGGATGGACGAAAAGGGATGAAAATAGAAAGTTTTAAAACAGAAACCAGAACCTTTGGCGGTGCAACGTGTTTCCCCTGTAAGATATTGGATGACGGCGCTGAAGGAATTAAAAGCGCGGTTATCATTCCAGATCGCACACATTATCCAGAGGATATTCTGGAGATCATTTCGCCGGTTTACCTGCGAGGCGAACTTAATCTGAAGAACGGAGATGAGATAAGAACAAGAGTGGTGATATGAAAAACGATGAACGCCATTAACATTCCCGATTCGGTAAAAAGAGGTATAGAATACGTAAAAAAGGGAAAACTCGTATTGATCTACGATGCCGAGGATAGAGAAGGCGAGACGGACTTTGTAATACCTGCTTCTTTTGTGACACCCCGGAGAGTAGCGTATTTTAGAAATGATGCAGGTGGGCTTATATGCGTTGCTATTCATTCCGGTGCGGCAGATAGACTTGGTCTTCCACTCATGAGTGATATTCTGAGAAATGTGAATGGCAAATTCTCTTCGGTGAGAAACTTAGTAGAAGGAAAAGGCGATCTTTCATACGATAAACGTTCTTCATTCTCACTCTGGGTGAATCACAGAGATACATTCACCGGCATAACGGATAGAGACCGAGCATTAACGATAAATAAGATAGGCGAAGCGGTGGAGAACGTATTAAACGGAAACTCTCACAATTTTTATACGGAATTCCGAACTCCGGGGCATGTTTCAATATTAAGAGCTGCAGAGGGGTTGCTCGACGAAAGAAGAGGACAGACAGAGCTTTCCGTGGCTTTAGCGTTGCTTGCAGGTATCCCCCCTGCAATGGTAATATGCGAGATGTTAGACAGCGAATCAGGAGGTGCTCTTTCCAAAGCTAATGCAAAGGCTTTCTCATCGAAACGGGACACGGTATTTATGGAAGGAGAGGAGATAGTAAAAGCGTTTCATTTGCTTTTCTCACACTAATATTCAACGACTTCTATCCGCGGGTTTAAGTATTGCTCAAATCGAGAAATACTGTTATGGTGTGACAATTAACATTGATATTAACATAAAGTCATCAATAATAAAGCCTTTTTATTACCCCTCTGAGACTACCCAAATTAAGGCGACATTTAGAAAAGGAAGTATGTTTGGTTCCGTCGAAACAGGCTATTTATACCCAGTGAAATTGTTATTCACCGACATTGATGCGAGTTCAGTTCCAAGCACAAAAATAGCCTGCTTGTGCTCGTCCTTGCTGCGGTGAACTTGGAACGGGGAGATCTCAAGCGCTTTATACTTCTTGAAATCGCAATCCACGCCAGTTTCCTCACAATACTTCTTCAACTGAGCCAATAACATATGTAGGTGCACCAGCTCTTCTTTTTTCATGTTTCACATAGTCATGTTTACTTCTTTTAAATAAAGCTTCTGGTTGTATTTCCGGTGGAATGGTAGAAAAAAATCCATCATAGAGGACAAAGTCGGCGTATGGGATGTTTAAATATGGTTGTTTATGTCCGTTTATTCGTTCTCCCAGCTCTTGCCTCCTTTTAATATAAAAACTTAAATAATATCACAAATCAATCTTAATGCCGCTGTGGCTTAGAGGCAGAGCAGCTGATTCGTAATCAGCAGGTCGTGGGTTCAAATCCCACCAGCGGCTTACCCACATCCTAAGGTAACATGCAACACAAAACCGAAACTAAGGCCGAAATCGTATTGCAAAAGGAGAATAATTTCAGCGAATGGTATAGCGAGATACTGAAACGCGCGGAGATATTGGACATCAGGTATCCAGTGAAAGGAGTATATGTCTGGTATCCTTACGGCTACAAAATAAGGAATCTTGTTTATGGCATTTTACGATCGCTATTGGATAACGAGCATGAAGAGGTACAATTCCCTCTGTTTATACCAAAAGATGAGTTAATGAAGGAGAAGGAGCACATAAAAGGCTTTGAAGACGAAGTTTTCTGGGTGACCAAAGGCGGAAGCACCGAATTGGATATTCCACTCGCACTCCGTCCTACCTCAGAGACTGCGATATATCCCGTGTTTAAAGTCTGGATAAGGTCGCATCGCGACTTGCCGCTCCGAATATACCAGATAGTGAACACGTTCAGATATGAAACGAAGCATACAAGACCACTCATTCGGCTGCGTGAGATAACCTCCTTTAAAGAGGCGCATACGGCGCACGTAAGCCGAGCGGATGCCGAAGAGCAGGTAAAAAAAGCGGTGGCGTTATATAAAAGTTTCTTTGACCAGCTTGCTATTCCTTATGTGATCACACAGCGACCCGCGTGGGATAAATTCCCCGGTGCGGAATATTCTATTGCCTTTGATACGCTCATGCCAGACGGAAGGACATTGCAGATCGGGACAATCCATCTGCTTGGCGAGAGCTTTGCAAGAACCTTTGATATAAAATATGAGGATAAAGACGGCTCCTTGAAGTTCGTAAACCAGACATGTTATGGCATCTCGGAACGATGCGTTGCCTCGGTGATAGCGATTCATGGTGACGATCATGGCCTGGTACTGCCACCTAAGGTTGCACCTATACAGGTCGTTATCGTGCCGATTGTATTTTCAAGCAAGGAGGGAAGCAACAACGGAGGGAATCCGGTAGAAGAAGCCTGCGTTACTGTGTATGAGGAATTTAAAAGCGCAGGCATAAGGGCATTCGTGGATAACTCGGAAGACAGACCTGGCGCGAAGTATTACCGATGGGAGATGAAAGGAGTACCTTTGAGGATAGAGATAGGACCGCGCGATCTGAAAACCAATAGTTGTGAATTTGTAAGAAGAGATAACCCCAAAAGGATGCACGTCCCACTTAACGATGTAGTACCAGAGGTTAAAAGAACATTAGAGGAGATTCAAGTGAGTATTCACGAAGAAGCTAAAGAAGCATTGCGTAACACCATTTATCACACCGACGAAAACATCAAGGGAGCAGAGAACAGCGAAGAGAAGATGGCTGAACTGAGAAGAAAGGCTGAACGAGGTATCATGTCTTTATTTTTGTGTGACAGCGAAAGATGCGGGCAGGAATTAGAGGAGCAGCTTGGCGTAAGTGTGTTAGGAGAGGCGGTATATGAGGCTGAAGAGGGCGAGAAAAGCGAAGGTGAATGCATGATCTGTTCAAGAAAGGCAAAGAGAGTGTATGTTGCACGCGCATATTGAAACACTTTCTCTTTTTTGGAAACACTTAACTGAACTCTTCTTTCTAATTTTGCTATAAACTTCGATTCTGCCTCTTAATCCACTTTCCAAGAAAGCCAAGACGTGAACGCAAAATACCGAAAACAGGACGATTATCCAGATTGTCAAGCAAGCCTTATTTACGAGGTCGTCTGACAAAAAACGAGGCAATGGCTATATTATCGGTGTAGACCGCGAGGGGACTTCTTTTGGCGGTTTTTACAAGCTCAAAGTCATCTTCTACATGACCCGTTAAAAACGGTGCTACAATTATGTCAAAGAACTCTGCCAACCCGTTAATGAAGAAATCTTCGAATCCTAATTCTCGCTCTAAGTTGAAGATGATGTTAGTTACCGTCTTATACGTGTCCCCGGTGCATGTATCATCATCCACGATGAGCAGCTTTCGACCGTTCAACTTTTCTTTCGCTTCTCTGATCTTTTCCGCAATCTCATTGGCATCAGCTATTGTTGGTAACCTGAGTAACGTCGGCGGTTTCCGCCCCTTTGCTATCTCTAAATAACGCGCTAAATGCTCTGCATAGAACACGCCACCGGGCTCCAGTGCGATTAAGCATAACGGTTGGTCTTCCAAAATACCGTCTAACTGCTCCCCGATTCGTTCAACGAATTCGCCCTGCGGTTGGTCCCAGTACTCGCGATGATCGCTCGTCTTCAAATCTTCGAGTTCTTTTCTCAGCAGCCGAAATGACTCAAGATCGCGTCGCGTAATGAAATACACCAGTCCTCGTTTCTCGGCATATAATTGGCCAAATCTGATCCAGCGTTTAACGCTCTCGGGATGGACCCCTAATATTCTGGCTGCATCTAAAACCGTGAATTCCTGTTTCATTATGCTACTCTAATTGTAAATAGACAACAACGTTAAAGTTGTTTTGGTAAAGAAGGTTTTTTGAGATTTTCTTAATGCTAAGACATCCGACATACATCAGTATTTGAAGTTTTTACGCTATTAGAAGGGGCGGTTGCAGGATAGGAAATTTTGGGAGGGGTAAAGAGAATGTTATTTGAAACTGTTCATCTTATTATAAGCTGATTGGGACAATTTTTGCACCACCGTCCGAG
>JAENXH010000008.1 GCA_016649585.1 Methanosarcinales archaeon | reverse complement strand
TCTCCTCCTTCTCCGGTTAATACCTCTGTTCCTATCTTTATGTCCTTCACTTCTACGCCAGGCATGAACTTATTCTTTACTACCTCTGCAGTATCCACGGCCCTTGAGATCGCTCTACCTCTTGCTTTGATTACTACCTCCTCACTCAAGCCGTTATTAAACTGCGTCACTACTGCCAAGACATAACTCATCACAGGCTTATTTCCGATATATATCACGTTGTCTTCTCCAGGCATTTTTGCATCACCACTTTGTAGGTATGTTAAAGGGTATATTTAAAGGTATCACATCCACCACATTCACTTGATGCGATTTTGCCATGTACTCTTGGATACAAAAGCGGATGCATGGCCAAGAAGAGGAGGGGGCATATATTTCTTAGCTTAGCTTCCTTTCTATGTGATGAAAGCGTTGGTGTTTGAGCCTTTTTCGGGTGCATCGGGCGATATGATCATTGGCAGTCTGCTGGATCTGGGAGTGAAGGAGTCGAAAATAGCGGATGCAATTTCTGCTTTCAACCTTGAGATGGAAGTAAAAGAGGTAGAAAAGCAGGGGATAGTAGCTACAAAAGTCGAGTTTATAACTAAAAGTAAGAAATCTGCTGAAAGAGCGATAAACGTGCGGTCATATACAGGTATCGTGAGAACGATTAAGCGCAGTGGATTGAGCGAAGAGCTAATACATAACTCACTGAGCATATTTGAGAGAATTGCAAATGCCGAGGCGAACGTGCATGGCGATCCAAAGGAAAGCGTAACCTTTCACGAACTTGGTGCTCTGGATACAATAGGGGACCTGATAGGGAGCACTGTTGCTTTTTTGGATATTCGTCCGGACATCATTATAAGCACACCTATTTCGGTGGGTAGTGGATTTGTAGAAACCGAGCATGGGCTTTTGCCTGTGCCTGCACCCGCGACGGTTGAAATATTGAAAAGTACTTCTTTGTTGTATCAAGGCGGGCCTTTGGCATCTGCATCCGAATTGCTGACACCGACGGGGGCGGCGCTATTAGCTCATTTTGTTCAGCGTTCTGAACCCTTCTTACCTCAGATGCGTATCGAAAAAGCCGGATATGGCGCTGGGTCGCAGGACTTACTAATGCCAAACGTATTAAGAGCAAGCTTAGGAGAAATTGCGGACTTGTCAAGGGATGCTATTGAAGTTCTGGAGACCAACGTTGACAATGTTACTGGCGAGGTTCTGGGCAATCTTATAGAGGTGCTCATGGCTGAGGGTGCGAAGGACGTAGCAATCACACCGGTGCTTATGAAGAAAGGCAGAACAGGACACAATATCAAGGTGATTACCGCCCTACAAGATGCTTCTCGAATAGCACATAGGATAATGGAGGAGACCGGTTCGTTAGGCGTGAGAGCTATGCAAGTAAAGCATCGTTTCGTTGCAGATAGAGAAGAGAAGAAGGTGAAAGTGAGAATCAAGGGTGTAGAGAAGGAAGTTGTGGTAAAAATAGGTAGGGATGCAAAAGGTAACGTGCTCAATGTGGCTGCGGAATTTGAGGATGTGAAGAGGGTTGCGAACGAGCTGAAAATGCCCCTGAAGGATGTTATGAAGATTGTGGAAGGAACCTTTTTCTATAAATAGCATAAAGGCATTCTTAGTGCTGGTGCATCATCGAGAAAGAACATACATACATATATATATACATGCGATGCGGGGGTTGCCAAGAGGACAAAGGCGCAGCGTTGAGGTCGCTGTCCCGTAGGGGTTCGAGGGTTCAAATCCCTCCCTCCGCATCAAGCAACAAACTTTAAGAAAGTTTGATCAAAATGCTTCGCAACAAACAAACGCTTTTCATTGTAAAGGAAAAAGGTTTTAAAGAAGGAGTGCTAAGACATTGATTAAACGAGGGGGAAAGAAAAGATGCGGCAAATGGGGGATGAAACAGTCTCTGAAGGGGCGGAGGTAAGAACAATGGAGACTGAGGAATTAGAGAAGATCTTGGAACGATCAAGAACAATCATCAAGGTAATTGGATGCGGAGGAAGCGGGACTAACACGATACAGAGGATGACAGAGGAAGGCATTTTTGGTGCTGAGCTCTTCGCATTGAATACGGATGCACAACATTTGTTGTTCTCAAAAGTGGATAGGAAGCTATTGATAGGAAAGAAGACAACGCGTGGACTTGGGGCAGGGAGTATTCCGCGGCATGGAGAGGAAGCGGCACGGGAGAACGATTCGGATATAAAATCAATGGTTGAAGATGCGGACATGGTATTTGTCACGTGTGGATTAGGTGGTGGTACCGGGACAGGATCAGCGCCCATAGTTGCACAAGCAGCGCAGGAAGCAGGTGCTCTTACCATCGGTGTGGTGACACTACCGTTTAGTGCCGAGGGCGAGGTAAGGAGAGAGAATATGGATTATGGCCTTGAAAAGCTGCGTGAAAATACTGACACATTGATCGTGATACCAAATGACAAGCTCTTGGATGTAGTGCCACGATTACCGTTAAACGACGCTTTTAAAGTCGCTGATGATGTGCTGATGCGAGCTGTCAAGGGAATAACAGAGCTGATAACAAAGCCAGGTCTTATCAATCTGGACTTCGCCGATGTGAGGACGGTGATGAAAGACGGGGGAATGGCAATGATCGGATTTGGGGAGTCGGACGGACAGAATAAAGCAATAGAATCCGTAAGAAAGGCATTAAGCTCTCCATTACTTGAGGTCGACGTGACCGATGCGAAAGCGGCACTGGTAAACGTAATAGGTGGAGGGGACATGACGGTAGAGGAAGCAGAAGGAGCTCTTCAGGAAGTGTATAAGATGATGAATCCCGAAGCCCGAATTATATGGGGTGTGCAGGTAAGTCCAGAGCTGAAGAATATGATAAGAACGTTGCTCATCGTGACCGGTGTAAGATCAGAACAAATTTTTGAACGGAAGGATGTAAAAAAAGAGCGATTTGGCATTGAGATAGTACGTTAGTTAATCAGAGGATAGCAATGGAACTAAAGTTCGAAGACGGGTTGAAGAAGTTAAAAGAGTATATACGGATATTAAAGTTGGCTAAAAGACCAGAGAGAGCGGATTTTTTCAGGGTATCTAAAATCGCCGGTGCTGCGATGGCTCTAATTGGCATCATCGGCTTTACCATCTATCTTTTGCTGACCGTATTACCCAAGGGGTTTTGAGCTATGGGCAGGATATTCGCAGTAAAGACCACAGTTAATCAGGAGCAGGCAGTGGCGGATATGGTTGATGGCGCGATAAAAGAGAAAGCGAAGAGTGAACACGGACTGAAGGCGATCTTGGTGCCTGATGAACTCAGGGGGTACGTGCTGATAGAAGCCGTTTTTCCAGAAATGGTAGAACAGATAGTTCAAAGTATCCCGCATGCTCGCGGGTTGGTCAAAGGTGATATGGGCTTAGAAGAAATCGAGCATTTCCTTACACCGAAACCCTCGGTAACCGGCATCATAGAAGGGAGCATTATAGAACTGGTGTCAGGACCGTTTAAAGGAGAACGTGCGCGGGTGAAGAAAGTTGACGAGGCGCATGAAGAGATTACCATTGAACTATTTGAAGCGATGGTTCCGATACCAGTCACGGTTCGGGGCGATAGCGTACGGGTGTTGAGCAAGGAGGAGCATGAGGAGGAGCAGTGAATAGTAAAGCGGGGAAGGACTTGAGACCTGCGATCGCACAGGATTATGAAACGGGCGAGGTGCTTATGCTTGCGTACATGGATGATGCGGCGCTGAGACTTACGAGAGAGACTGGGAAGGCGCATTATTGGAGCAGGAGCCGCGGCAAATTATGGAAGAAGGGCGAGAGTTCGGGTCATGAGCAGCTCGTAAAGGATATTTTGATAGATTGTGATGAGGATACCATACTGATTAAGGTGGAGCAGATAGGAGGCGCATGTCATACCGGCTACCGGTCGTGCTTTTACCGCACAATAGACGGCGAAATCGTGGGTGAGAAGGTATTCGATCCTGCGGAGGCGTATGGTAAGAAGGGAAACGAGTGATACTCAGGTTTTTCCCACTATCGAGTTTTGAAGGCTTCAGACGCTTTTAATTCGTTCTCACGGGATGTTACTACATCTTTGATTAAAAAAGTTCTATATCATTTCTTCTCAATCCTTACGAACTTCTATATCTCCTCATTAGAGGTAGATGAATTTCTTCCGTCTGAACAAGCTTCTTCTCTTCTAAAACATTCACATTTTATGCCCTAGCTATCATCTCCAACCCTTCCAGCACCTTCTTTAATAACTTAGCCACGTTTGCCTTGCTTAGCGCACCCAGCGGAAGCCTGACGCGCCCTGATGATAATCCCATCATCTCCGCTGCTTTCTTCACCGGTATTGGATTCGTTTCAAAAAACATCGCCTCAAAGAGTGAATACAGCCGGATATTAATCTCCTTCGCCTTCTCCGTCTCTCCTTCCAACATTGCAGCCACCATATCGCTCATCTCTTTCGGTGCCGTGATCGAAGATAATTATATATTTGTGGCAAGAGCATTTTATAGCAAACTATGACAAACGGAAATGTAGAATTATGGATACAGGTAGCAGCAGTCATAGTAGCCTTGGCAGGAGCTTTTGGTGGTGCCTATTTTGGCGCAAAGAAAAGTCACGACTTAGAAGTGCAACGGAGAAAAAAGGAAGAAGAGGAAAAAGTTAATGACTTTAAAGAATCAACATTGCTTCAATTATTATGGTATGCTTCTGAGCTAGCATCAAATAAACTTGCCTTAAGTGAGATAAGCGAGTATGAGGATGGCTTAAAGGATTTATTAATATCTTTGAGCGCCGGAAACGCCTCAACTCTTTATTATAGTATACCCAAAAATAAGAGGGATGATATGGACATTGTACTCAAGAAATTGTCTTCCAAAGAATACGAAGAGGCAAAAGATCTAATTAATAAGATGCTATAGCTTCAACTACTTCGCATGCTCCACCGAATTTATCTAATTGCTTTATATCTATGCTACTTACTTTGATACCTTGAAGAGCATTTACAACATTCTGGAACTTTTGGATCATTTCCTCATTATTATTCGGATATTCGAAATCTAATCTTATAATAATGTTATTTAGATTTACAGCGAATGTATCCTCCATTATACTTCTAACCGTGGTTAATTTATTAACTATGGAAAGTAGCATCCCTTTATCCTTAAGATCTACATCAAAGAAGGTATAGTTAATCGATCCACTTTTGTAAATTTTAAGTACATTGTCCCATGAAATACAAGAAATCCGAGTTTTATCAACATCTATCTCCTGATAATTCAAATCATGTAGTTTTGATTTAAGTTTTTGCGCTTGTTTTTCAAAATCTTTGCTATATTCTTCATAGATAAATTTGATTACAAGAGCATCTTTTGCCATTTTCATTTCCCCCCCATATCTACACTATGGATTGTCTCTATTTTAGCACATATCTGTCGGACTGTTGCTTCGAACTCACCAGGTTGATATTCCAAACCTCTTAACTGCTCTATCAGCTTAACAATTTCTCCCCTTCTTTTCTTACCTTCACTTTGCAAAGGGAGTTTGTAAAGTTCCAATTTAACAACATCCTCAAATTTTTTTATTTGCGATTTCCTCTCTTCTATGCCCTTTTCAAGATACTCCTCCGCACGCAGAGAGATTGCTCTGATATTTGTAATTGGATCCACCCGCCCTCTAGAGACATTACTTAGTTTATTTCCCCTTACATATCCCCCATCAGACATTTTACAACTCGAATAAAATTCGTTGTTAGTGGGCTATTCTAGTATACGTCTTTCGATTTCAGAAATATCCGTTTCTATTTTAGCAATGTGATCAGAAAAGAGCTGGATTCCAAATCTCTGTCTATTCAAAATATCTTCCATCGCAGCTATATCACTTTCAACTTTTTCAATTCTTTCATCCATTGTTTTCTCAATTTGCCACTCTTCAGGAGTTGTTTTCCTTTTTCCAGAAAACATCGCTTCTACATTAGCATTTCCCGTATAAGTTATAGTGAATATCACTGATTCATAAAGAGCTTTCTTATCATCTGATTCTACCGCGGCTTTCCAGTTTGATAGCTCTGTCACAATTCTGTCCATGAAAATTTTCCATTCATCCTCCGTCATGTATTCCCAGCATGCCGATAATTGGTTGTATAAAACATTTAGCATTAGAGTGATTACTGACCACTCTCCTGATTTATTGATTATAAGTGCACGATCCATAACCAAACTCATATTATTCAATAGGCCTAGTTCATTGTCCTCAAAATCTTTATTTCTCTGATATAGCATTTCTTTGTGGTTAATGATCCATTCAAGTCCTTTGATAACTATTACTTTATCTAACATAATTTACATTTCCACCTCCAAACGCAATGTCTCAGTAACTTCCTGAAGCGTGTAATAAACATGTGCCACTGCATTTAAAAATTTGACTGTATCCCCATAGCGCAAATAATCCTTCGAAAGAGTAATCACATCTGTCACTGCCTCCCGTGCCCTCTGTAATAACTTTTTTGCCTTTTTTTCTTCAATTATACCGCTCTCGTTTGTAGGTTCTAGTACCTCTACGATCCTTCCAAAGCGTCCGATGAATACTCCAATAATTGCTTCAACTATAAATAAATTCTTGTCTACTGTAATCGCCTCTGATAAAAGCCAAAACCTTCTTGTCTCCACTGCATCTAGTTTATCTTCCTCTACATCCACCTTCATTTCATCTAAAAACCTTTCAATACCCACAATGTCTGTGTCCTTCATCTTTTATCCTCCTCTTTTTCCACTCTAATTGGGTAAATATCTCTCTTTGTGTATGTTGAATAAAATACTCGTTATGTTTCTCATCCAACCAGCCCCAACCCTTCCAGCACCTTCCTCAGTTTTTCCACGTTCGCTTCACTCAACGCACCCAGCGGAAGCCTCACGTTACCAGATGCCAATCCCATCATCTCCGCGGCTTTCTTCACCGGTATTGGATTTGTCTCCAGGAACATCGAGTCAAACAATGGATAGAGCTTGATATTAATCGCTTGCGCTTTCTCTACCTTGTTCTTCGACATTGCAGCCACCATATCGCAGATCTCCTTCGGTGCGATGTTTGCCGCGACGGAGATCACGCCTTTACCGCCAAGGCTCATTATCGGCAGCGTAAGGAAATCATCGCCTGCCATAACCGAGAAGTCCAAACCCTGCTCCGAAGCCATCTGAATAATCGTGCCTACCTGCTTCAAATCGCCCGAAGCCTCCTTCACTCCCTTCAGATTCGCTACCTCAGCCGCGAGTTCTATCTGTGTCTCGGCACTTATGTTCTGGCCCGTCCTCGACGGTATGTTGTACAAAATCAACGGTATGTCTACCGCATCGCCAATCTTCTTGAAATGCGCCTTCAAACCCGTCACATTCGGTTTATTGTAATACGGCGTTATCAAGAGGCACGCTGCCGCACCGGCATCTTCTGCATGTCTCGTGAACTCGACCGCCTCCTGCGTGTTGTTCGAGCCCGTACCTGCGATCACCGGCACCTTCGAGCAGTCTATCACCGTATCTATCACCTTCTTATGCTCTTCATGCGAAAGCGTTGCCGATTCGCCGGTCGTGCCACACGGGAGGATGCCCGTTACACCGCCCTCGACCGTAAACTCCACAAGTCGTCTCAAACTTTCCGCATCTACTTCATCACTCTTCGTAAAAGGTGTTATCAGCGCTGGATATACACCCTCTATCGTGAACATCTTACTAAATTACTCCTTCTCCTTCTTTCCTTCCTTTACCTTTTTGTGTGTTATATATCCAGCTATTCTGTTCCTTATGCCCTTGCTCTCTACATTCGTATACTCTTCCACGATCTTCTTATTGACGTCAAAGTCATCCGTAAAGTCCGGCACCTCCTTCAGCAATTGCTTCCCCAAACTCTTTATATACGTCGGTTTAATCGCGCCCACCGTTAATCACTCACTCACTCCCTTCATTTCCATTTTCTGCTCTCCATCCCTCTGTTTCTTCACTCCTCATTCTCATGCTACTCACGCCAATCATCACAAACAATGCACCGAAGAATAACACAACAAGGGGAATAACCCCTAACAGAACCGCGAGTACTTCATCGAGGAGATACCATATCCCCACCAGACCTAAGGCGGCTAATATAAACCCAAAGGATATCTCTCGAAAACCTCTCATTGACCATCGTATCCTCACTTCTTCTCCTACCCCCTCATAACCACTTCGGCAGTTTCAGGCTTGTATTTCCACTCCACGGGTAAGACCTTCTCCCTTATATAATACTTCACAAGCCTTCGTATCTTGGATTCCGTTAATTGTAACGCCCTTTTATTATGAATATCCGTCTTATTCACTCCAAGATGCTTCCTCAGTTTCAGCGCTTTTCGCATCAAATTCTGGAGGTCTTCGGGCAGCTTACTCGCGCTATCCCACTCCTTTAATATTCTCGTTATCTTCTTCCCCGTGACCAGCGCAATGCTGGGCACAGAGTAGCTGTCCCGCATAAGTATGCCTATTTGACTTGTTGACAGTCCCTGATTATTCAGCGCAACCACTTTGTCCTCCACTTCTTCTGCGGTCATCTCCACCCATTCAGGCGGTTTTTCCTTGAGCCTCAAGCTAAAAGGCCTCTTTGAACCGGATCTTCCTCTTCTCCTCGCATACATCCTTGCCATGTTATCTCTCCAAAAGCCTGTTATGTGCCTTTGCTTAGTTATCTTATGTTCACTTCGTATATAAATATCTTGGGATGTTTCTCGCCATTACCTTGATGAGGCGGGGGTTCGTTAAAAGCTCACGAAATACGATGGATGGGTAGTCCATATCTCCCTCCTTCTTTATACGTTGCAATATCTCGCTTTGTGACAGCGTATGAACAATCGTATCGAAGTCCCTGTCGCTCATCACACACCGTAACCGGTGAACCTTCAGTCCAAACGCTATTTCCTCCCCTATTTCATTCCGCCATCGTCTTTCATAATCCTCCAGCACCTTCATATCCCCCATCAAGCACGCTTGTGCCGCGATCTCACCCGCTATCTTCCCGCATCTCATCCCATAATACACACCACCGCCGGTAATTGGTTTGATTTGAGCTGCTGCATCTCCGACCAACAGTATCCCTGTATCCTTATCCATTTTTACGGTCTTGTGTCTTCGCCCTCGCAGGCCGGTATTTACCGGAATAGGGATTCTACCAGCAGTACGGCTAAATACGGTGCCTTTGTATTTCTTCACCATAACAGGGTGCTCCGCCAAATTTCGTTTTAAAAAGAGCAATGGATTGGAGTGCGTTGAGAGCCTTCTATCTATGCAGAGACCAATTCGAGCACGGTTTTCTGTGCCAAGCGGGATAGTCCAAGCGAAGAATCCCGGTGCAGTGGTTTTACCCACGAAAATTTCCGCAAAAGTATCTTCTATTTCATAATCTCCTTCTATCTGCACGCAGCTCAGGCTGCTACGTACAACATTGAACCCAGCCAATTGCGCCACTGTGCTCTTCACGCCATCAGCGCCAATGACCACCCCCGCTCTTATTTCCTTTACCCCGTTCGTCGTAGCAGTAGTTATCGTCAGCTTTTTTCCCCCGTCTCTTTTCCTTACTGTTTTAACCTTGCTCTTCAAAATGATGTCTGCACCTTCCTTCTGCGCCGCTTTCGCCAATTCCAGGTCAAAGATATTTCGGCTTATGGCAAAAGCCCTTTGAGCTGGCGATTCAAGCGTTAATTCGTAGGAGGGCGAATGAACAACCGCCCCTTTTATCTCGCAGTTTATGAAGGAGTTACGGTTCCTTAATTCGCTCTCTTCAAGTGCTCTTGTACTTATAAGCCCCGCACATTGGACGGGCTCACCTATTGCCGCATCCTCCTCTATGATCAGCGTAGAAGCCCCTGCCGTTGCCGCATATTTCGCAGCCATGCAGCCTGCTGGACCACCACCGACCACGACCACATCATAATTGAGCTCACCCATAACGAATCTCCTAATCCTTTTATACTTGAGATGATTAATACTCGAAAAGGATATGTCTGTTAATGTCAAGGTTCTATAACGTTTAAAAATTTATAAAAATGAAAGCGAAAGAAAGATATAGATTATAGTGACAAAGCGAGGGAGAAACTATCAAGCTTTTAAAAGATGAAAAATATGGGAGTGTTAAAAGTAAAGATGAAAAAGACACCTGATAAGTCCAAGCAACCGAGAAAGCAGAGGAAAGCGAGATATAATGCACCATTGCATATACGGCACAAGTTCATGACGGCACCGCTTTCCGAAGAACTACAGGGTAAATACGGGAAGCGCGGTTTTCCGATACGAAAAGGGGATACGGTAAGGGTATTGCGGGGAGATGATAAAGGCAAAGAGGGTAAAGTGAGGTCTATAGACCTGAAGAAAGAGAAGATAACGATGGAAGGGGTTGTCGTTGCAAGGTCAGATTTATCTGAAGTGCCACGCCCCATACATCCCTCAAATGTCGTGATAACAAAGTTAGAATTAAAGGATAAGCTAAGGGAAATCGCATTGAAGCGATAGGTAAAGAAAGAGTTAGTCGTGTGAAGAAGAGATTTCGCAGCAGAGCAAGTAGAAGGCCACGTTATCGCCTATTGTGCTACTCTACGCTTCGTCCATCACCTCCTTATGGAGCGCTATCATCCGCTTTACGGAAGGATGTGATTCGCCTAATTTGGCCTTGAAATTCGCTATTTCATCTTCTATGTTCGTTCTCCTCCCGCCCTCAATCAAATTATCCGCATGCGCTACTATCTTCTCTTCCATTGTCTCTGGCATTAAATCCACAGAATGCAATCCCACTTCCTTTGCTTCCGCTGCGGTTATTCCTGCACCTACATGCCTTTGAATTATTCTCACCAGGTTCTCTTCCAGCTCTAACTCCCGAGCTATCTCTCCACCTACAAACCCGTGGGCTATGCCATGCGATCGTGCTCTGCCTATGTCATGCAACAATGCGCCCCTAAAAATCAGTTCTTCGTTTACCGTATTGTAATGACGATGAGCAATCTCCAACGCAAGTTCTGCAACCGCAGTGCAATGTTTAATAACTTCCCCGTCACAGCCAACCGCTCGCAGTAGCCGTATGCACTCGCTGCTTATTTTCTCCTTAGTTTCTTCTTCCACTTCTCTAACTCTTTCATCTGCTTCTCTAACTCTTTTATTAAATTCCCGTTTTCAAAATATTCAAACTTTGATTCGCATTCCTCGCACCAGAAGTCAGTCTCTGCTGCTTCTTCAAATAAAATACGCTGGCATTGGCATCGGTAAAACTCTCCGTTTCTTTCGTATTCGAGTTTCTCTCGTAATCCCCCTAAGGCTACATCCGCTTCATCATCCATCATTTTCTTGATGTTGTCATGATCAAATTTCCACCAATAGGTAATCCAGCCGGTATTGTCATCACGTTCAGTCCTGTATTCCGCTATCCTGCTCTCATAAAACACGTACAGAACCTTTCTTACCGCAGTGAGTTTGGTATCGCTGAGCTTTGCAATCGTCTCATCGGTTATCTCTCCCACTCCATCGGGTATGTTCTCCATAATCTTCAGCCCATCTTCCCCTAGCAGCTTCCAAAAATATTCCCTTACTAAGGGATTATCTGTCTCCAACATGATGATCGCTCTCCACCATAATAATCTATAACTTCAGACAAAATAAACCTTCGCAAAATACCGTTCTCGTTTGAATGGAAGACCGCCAACTACACGTACACAAATGATTTTTCCTGCCAGAGTGCTAAGTTTTCATAGTACCCGCCCCGTACCGCACCGTATCGGGAATGTGTTTTCCGTATCCTATGCCTCTATATCACCTAAATACTTTTTCCGTATTTCACCAGCTTTTTCTATTCCTATCTCCACCATCTCAGCTATCTCTTCTTCCTTTAGACCGTCAGTCCCGCTCTTCTGTATTCCGGATATAGTGCCATCTGCATTCGAGATCACCGTTAACTTGCTTGTGGCTGCGTTCGCCTCATACAAGTTCGGGTCCACTAAGATACTCTCCCCGATTTTTATCATTGTTGCTGCCACCGGCGTATCCCGTATTGACAAGGTATCTTCCCCGGTTAATTCATATCTATCGTTTGGTATGCGGGTATTCAAAAGAGAAGCAATAGCACCTAATGCTGCTGCATCCACCAGGTTGCCATCGTTGTCCAATGGATGTATATCGATAAAAGTCATCCAGACTTTCTCCCCTTCTTCTATGCACAACTTCTCTAAATCAATTGCTTCTGAGCCTCTAATTCCTCTATCAACTACTCTTGCCAGTTCTACACTGTTCTCATTCGGTGGTCCAAGCTCAAAATCAGGTGATGCTCCCGGACGGAGTTCCGCATTTGTCATTAATATCCCCTTGTTAGGGGCATCAGAAAAAGGCGTGCCTGGTTCGAGCTTTACACCCACTAAGACCACCGTGTCTCCTATCTTCACAAGTGCAGAACCTTCTGCTTTATTTATTATATCACGCTCCACACTTATCTCACGGTAATCACGAAATCCTCTACCATCTACCCTCTTTCCACTTTCTATCAAATCGTACACGTAATCCTTCCGTATATCCTCCATAACTTCAATACCCATCTCTATTCCTCACCTTCCCCCACACTTTTACTATATTTCTCTATTAACGCCGTTCTTTGCAACTCGTATATCTCGTGGCATGCTTTCTTTGCAAGCTTCAGCCCTCGTTCAAACTCGTCTTTTGTAAAACGACCGTCCATCTGCAACATGGTGATTGTATCCGTTCTCGCAACCATTGCCACGGGCATATCAGCCTCGCCGTGATTGTCTTCCACTGCATTCAAATCCAATACCACTTCCCCATCTATCTTACCTACAGCGACTGAAGAAACGAGATCTCGCATCGGTATCCCCGCGGCTGCGAGAGCGACAGAAGCGGCA
The DNA here is from genome assembly GCA_016649585.1 of Methanosarcinales archaeon. GTDB lineage: Archaea > Halobacteriota > Syntropharchaeia > Alkanophagales > Methanospirareceae > JACGMN01. The sequence continues at coordinate 6,033 of JAENXH010000008.1, read as the reverse complement.
TTTATACCCGCTGTTCTCGTCCCCGCATCCGACTGGAGTAATTCCACATAGACGTCTATCGCCGTCTTTGGGTAATACTCTTTTAAAATAACGGGATCAAGGGATTCTCTACTCACCTTTGATACCTCCACGCTCCTTCTATCAGGTCCTGGTCGTTTTCTGTCATCCACTGAAAAAGGCGCCATATTATACCGGTAGGTAACCACCGCCGTTTTTGCATCTTGCAAGTGCCGCGGATGCTTCTCGCGTGGCCCATATACTGCAGCGAGTGCTTTATTATTCCCTAACTCGAAGTAACATGACCCATCTGCCCGCTTTAACACACCAACCTCTATTTTTATGGGTCTGAGGTCTTCAAAATCCCGTCCATCTAATCTCTTTCCATCTTTTATAAGTTCTATTTTTTCTTCTTTCATTCTTATTCTCTATCCCCTTCTCTATTCTTTTTAAACGAATCTAAAAAATGCGCCACTCTGTCTGTCAACCCTGAGGTGTGAGCCTCATTTGAAATCATCAGCACTACCTCCAATGCGAGGTTCATGTCAGCGTCGCGGCCTTTTATCCATATGCGGCCATTCTTTGCGACAAATACGAAGCAATTGCACTTCTCCTTCAGCATTTTTATCATCGAGCCACTCCGGCCTATAACACGCGGCACCTTAGTATGTGATATTTCTATCAATCTCCCTCTATCCCCTATCTTAAACTCGTCCCTCAAGGTCAGATTTACTCGCATCAGTGCGTCCACATTCAGCACCTTCGCTACAATCAAATCGCCCAAATCCAGGTATTTATTCATGTCGCCAAACTCTATCTTATCCCTCCTCGTCCCTGCAAATTCTGAGTTGTGTAATCGCGCCTCGTAAGGAGAAGCGATATCAACAATCCAATAGGGGAACGAAATCTCAACTATTTTACCGATTACTATGTCTCCATTCGTTGGCACATACTTGCCCGAAAGCGCGACCACTTTTATCTCTCCTTTATCGTTCACTATGCCATAGTGCATCGCATAAACCTTACCCTCGTCAACGTACGTCCCCTCGCCTGCACGATTCACCTCGTCAGAAATAAAATCTCCCGGAACAACAACTTTATACATGATATCTCACCTCACTATCTTCGTTTCTGCCTCTCCCTTTGTTATGTGGTTCAAAAAGGAGAAGAGTTCATCTCTCATCCCTGCTGGTACTTTCACCACGGCTATAAATGAACCATCTTTTTGCCACTCTTCTTTCATTACCCCGAAATTCCGTTTTAACTCATATACTTGCCCAGTATACATCGCAGGGATCTTTATCGCTATCTCCGTCTCTTCGATCTTTATCGGAATGATCGGCCGTAGTGCCTTCACGGTCTCACTTACCAGCTCGTCTATACTCTTAAACGGGTCAATGTGCACCTTGGCCTCGTTCATCGCGATCTCTATTCTTGTGGGTGGATGGGGAGTATTTGTCTGAGGATTAATAGAGATCTGAGCAATCCGCTCTATGACCATCTTCTTCTTCTCCTCGATCTTTTTTCGCCTCTGATCTGAGGTAAGCTGCAACTCTCCCTCTTTTATTATCCTCCTCGCTATTTCTCTTACATCCGCGGTCGAAAAGACCGCCATCAAATCCTCTTCTGTTGCTTTTTTGCCTTTTGACGCATCTATCAATATCTCATCTGCTGCTAAGACCTCTTCGATTTCCACTTCAGCACCGCTTCTGATCCGGTCTGCCCCTTCAGGATCAACAAGGATTTCAAAAATCTTCTTCCCATGCTTATATCGCGCTACTACTGCCCTGTCTAGACTTACCATTTCGCTTATCCTTCACCCTCAGTATCGCCCTCGCTCTCACCTTCGCTCTCGCCCTCTGCCTTCTCCTTCACCTTTGTTATATATGGTTCCAGCTCGTCGGCATTCAAAATCCTGAAAGTCTTCTTTTCCAACTCCGCAAGACCTGCATCCACCGTTGTTATGTCAAGCTTTCCTTCCGTCACTTTGTACAATGCTTCCAAACCAAGCACGATGGCATCCTCAAGTAAGAGATCTTCTTTATACTGCTGCTCAAATAGCTCGGTTGCCACACTTCTTCCAGAACCTATCGCAGTTGCTTTATATTCAAGTAATGCACCGCTTGGATCAGTCTCGAAGAGATAACTATTACCATTATACACGCCTCCGATCAACAACGCAGTGCCAAATGGTCGAAGCCCACCAAGTTGTGTATATGCCTGTTTAAAATCGCATATCTTCTTCGCTAAGGTTTCCACATCTATCGGCTCGTCATATACAATCTTGTTTATTTGCGCCTCTACTCTGCCTCTATCTATCAGCATCCGTGCATCTGCGACCAAGCCAGAAGTTGCGGCACCAATATGATCGTCTATTCGAAAAATCTTTTCCACAGAGCCGCCTTCCAATAACCTGGAAGTTAACCTCTTGTCCACCAACAGTGCAACGCCATTTTGTGCTTTTATTCCTATAGCGGTAGTTCCTCTTTTAACCGCTTCTCGTGCATATTCTACCTGAAATAGTCTTCCATCAGGACTGAAGACTGTTATTGCCCGATCATAACCCATATTTTGTGGCATCATTTGCATTTCACATCACCTTTTTGTTCCTTATCATACCCATGGACTCGACGGGATTTGAACCCGTGGCTTCCTCCTCGCGAAGGAGGCACTCTTCCACTGAGCTACGAGCCCCCGCCTCTTTTCTCCATGGTATTTAATAACAACAAGAGAACAATAAATAACTAACTAATTGTTTTCGCAGGTTTAAGGAGCTTGAGCATCAATGGATCTTTTATCTTCACCTGTTATCATAGGGGCATTTCTGGTAGGAATGGGCTTTTTTACTGGTCTGACGGGAGCTTTGATACCCGGACCAATGCTTGCTTACGTCGTATCAGATACTTTAAAGAAAGGAGCTTTATCTGGTCCCCTTACCGTGCTTGGTCACATCTCAGTGGAGATACTATTAATCGCAGCTTTCGTTTTAGGACTCGGATTGACAAGCTATTTCCTCCAGTTCAAATCATTGATATACGTAATAGGCGGCATTGCACTCATTGTAATGTCTTTATTGGTTATTAAGGGGGCAAATGGTGCAAAATCATGGTCAAAACGAGGAGAGACAGATAGGTATCAGGAAGTGCGATTGCGAGGAGCGAAGTATACGTATAACAGTTCAATTTTTGGCGGTGTTCTATTCACTGCTTTTAATCCCTCTTTTATTCCCTGGTGGGCGACCATAGGCTACCCGCTCGTATTACAAGGATTTGAGTGGCTCGCCCTGACAGGGATAGTTTTAGTTACCATAGGGCATTTCCTTTCTGATTTTGCCTGGTATTCTTTTGTCTCCTACTCGTTCTCTAAGGGCAAGAATTTCTTTGTGGGTAGGCGATATGAGATAATAATGCTCGTCATAACCTTCTTCGTGATTATTTTGGGGGTTTTCTTCTTTGTTAAAGGTGCAATTGGATTCTTTTGAAGACAAAGCGTTAAATAAACGGAGTGAGGTCAAACCCCATACCGTCTCGTGCTGCTATTACATCTATACCAGTCTCTTCGCTGAGCTGCTTTGCTATCTCCCAAGGCTTATTCCTGAGCATGGTCATCCCGAAATGCGTGAGTATCGCAACCTTTGGTCTTCTCGCTTCTATAATCCTTTTTACATCCTTCACGCACAGATGATCTACTCCTTCCCGCCGGTTATACATCGCTACGTTCATCACGAGCACGTCACCGTCATAATACTGCTCCAGTCCATCGAAATAGAGCGTATCGGCAATAAAAGAAACGGCAGTTGTATTTTCACCTTGTACCTTTATGTTCAGACCATACGTTTCAACGATACCATGCACATGCCGTTTCGGTGTCTGTATCTCGAGGTTACCCACCGCATAGCTACCGCCTTCTTTAAACACTTCTATTCTATCTAAAAGTCCTTTATAATAGTTCAAAACAACAGCATCGCCCTCATTTGTCAAGGCATCGTTCGGGCAGAGCAGTACTCCCCGGGGCTTGAAACCGCCCTCTGTCATTGCTTCTATCATCACATTAACGTCATTAGAGTGGTCTAAATGCTTATGCGTTAGAATAATAGCATGCAGCTTAGCGGGGTTGAGCTTCGGCCTGCTGGATGTGAATTTCACCAGCGTGCCGGGACCAGGATCTATAAGGATATTTGTGTTTTTTAAGCTCAGAACCGTACCAGCAGACGAGCGGAACTGTGTTATCATGACAAATCTCGCACCTGCGGTTCCCAGAAACTTTATTTCATCCTGATTTTTTCTCTGCATTTTCAGTATTCAAACCCTCTGTGCAACCCCCAGGCCTTCGCACTATCGAGCGCTTCTTGATATCCGCTCATGGTCACCCCCCTGTTCAGCTCCTTATACTCGTATGCCTTGTACATAGGTCTATATTGCACCATTATATTTACGTATGATTCTTTCGATAATTCTGTAGCGATAAACTCGAAGACTTTCGCAGAGCCGGCTAATCCATCCGGCAGCACCAAATGCCGTATCAGCAAACCTCTCACGGCTATTCCCCGATTATCCACAATTAAATCACCAACCTGACGATGCATCTCCTTCACCGCCTCTTTACACACCTCGAAGTAGTCAGGCGCATTGGAGTATCTCTCCGCAGGTTCCGCATCGCTATATTTCATATCCGGCATGTAGATGTCCACGATGCCGTCCAGTAACGCTATGGTGCTTCTCGATTCGTAGCCCCCGCAATTATAAACGAGCGGGATGTGAAGCCCGTTTTCAATTGCTATCTTCAGCGCTTTCACGATTTGCAGTGTATAATGCGTAGGCGTGACGAAATTGATGTTATGGCAGCCCCGTTTTTGCAGATTGATCATGCTGAGTGCAAGCTCCTCCTCTGTTATCTTCTGTCCGTGTCCGAGGTGACTGATGTCATAGTTTTGACAGTATAAGCAGCCTAAGTTGCAATTTGTAAGGAATATCGTTCCAGAGCCGTACGTGCCGACTAACACGTCTTCTTCGCCATAATGCGGCTGCACACTTGAGACCACCAAGTGGTTATCCGAGTTGCAATAGCCCGTCTCGCCTCTGTTTCTGTTGATGCCACATGCTCGTGGGCACAGGTTGCACTCGTTCAGTATAGCCATAAGCTTCTCTATCCGTTCGTCAAGCTCACCGCTTGCGTACGTTTCGAGATAAACCGGTGCGGACATGGAACTTTTCATGTACAAAGAGTAACAATATCGTAATAAGATTTTTGGAGCAGGCTGGAGAAAGGAACAACGGAAAAAATGACAAAACGGGGTATGATCATAGCAGTTGCGGGCAAAGGAGGCACGGGCAAAACGGTAATAGCCTCGCTCCTCTTGAAATTCCTGACAGAAAACGGTAAAGGAAGAGTGCTTGCGATCGATGCGGACCCTGCGACATGCCTGCCAAGCACGTTGGGCGTGACAGTGCAGAAAACGATAGGAGACGTCCGGGAAGAGATCGCATCGCCGTCACAGGTATTATTCTCTGAAGACATGCCCACTGATATGCTGCTCGAGTACAAGCTGGAGGAGATAATGGTGAACACACCTCTGTTCTCTATATTAGCGATGGGGCATTCCGAAGGCCCGGGCTGCTATTGCCTGATTAACGATATGCTGCGTCATTTTATTGATAAACTGTCTACTCGGTTTTCCACGATTCTTATTGATTGCGAAGCGGGGTTGGAGCATCTCAGCCGCAGAACGACACGGGACGTTGATACTTTGTTGGTGGTTAGCGATCCCACGAAACGGGGTATCGACACGGCAACGGCAATAAAGAATCTTGCAGAGAAGTTGCAGATAAACGTTCGTCAAATATATCTGGTCGTGAACAAGGTTACGGAGGATGCGGAGGTGCAGCACGTGCTACCGGAATTAATAAAAGATAGCGGGCTCGAACTCGTGGGAATCGTGCCAGAAGATGAGAACATACGCGCGTACGACTTAGTAGGGAAGCCGATCATCGAGCTGCCAGAGGATTCGAAAGCGGTGGTTGCCGTAAAGGGGATATT
>JAENXH010000089.1 GCA_016649585.1 Methanosarcinales archaeon | reverse complement strand
TTATAACGGTTATCTTCACGCCGAGCTTGCCAAACAGGGATATATACATAGAGAGACTGTATTTCAGGTAGACCAGCGTTATAATCAACATGCTCCCGATCAGCAGTGTTAATATAGCTTGCTTTGCGGTGATTACCCCTTTTGCGAGCAGCGCAGCAACAATAGCGTAACCTGCAGAGAAATGTGCTAAATCCGCAACGAGTGCGGTAATCACCTCACCGGGTAAATCTAATACCCGTAAGACTGGATCAAAGATTACACTGATAGTGTTCATGATGCTGAGCGTGAACAGGAAATCAATGACCAAAAATGCCACTACCATTATTGGTAGTACTTTTAGCAGTGTGCTAAACGATTTCTTCAGTGCCGTTTTCAGTTTCTGATTCTTTGGCGTTTTATCCGCATACTCATAGATCTCCTCTTCAACACATGGTTGAGGCGGGAAGCGCAATTTAGCATAAACAAACGCGGAAAGAGACTGTATAAACGCGGAGAGTAGACTAAGCGCAATGTAAATGCTACCGATAACCGGACCTAACAGCACGAGCGCAATCGGCGCATGCACTCTGAACAGCGATTCGCCGACGACAATAGGAAACGTGCTCATCACCACCGTGAGTATCGTTTCCGTATCCCCTATTTTTCCCTCGTTATAGAATCCAGCTAAGGTTGCTTTCCCCGCCGTGGAATTGAAAAATGAAGCGAAAAGAGAAACTGCACCCTCCTTCGGCAGGTTCGATGCACGGCAGAACGGTCTTATGAGCGGTGATAATTTCCTCATCGCGTCACTCTCCAGCACGATGTTCGCAATGATTACGCCCACGGTAATGAGGCTTACAGCTCTGATTAAAAAGATCGCGGTGTTCATGCCTTACTACTTGTTTAGAACACCAAAGGAAAAGCCAATATTCTTTGCATCGTAATCACACCTCCAACGTGCTCTGTTTCGCCAGTCGTTCTTTTATCAGCGCGCTACACCTCCGGTAATCCTTCAATTTCCATGCACCTGCCTTCTTCAAGTCTGGTATGCCACATGCTGGTACGGTATCCAAGGAATGGCAGTTCAAACAATTCCCCTCGCAACCTTCAACGGGCTCGAACCGCTTACCATCTCCTGCTTTTATGTAAATTGGTATATTGAGACCCTCGCAATTATAAGAACTCATAAACTCAGCGTTTAAACCTCTAACTTCCTTCCCGTTGATTGATTGAAATTCCATGCAGAGCCCCATCGTCACCTTACTTCTATCACAAATCGCTCGCATCATGCTGAACAGCTTTCTCCGGTATTCTATATTTGCATGAAGACGCCCGCTCATCGTTTCTGTATACAAATTGGCAAACTCCTTTTTGGGAACGCCGAACCTTCTCGACAGTTCTTCGTAAAGTTCATACTTCATCACAAGAGGAACGTCCATACAGCTCGTTATGATATGCCCTGCACCAGCATCAACCACTTTCTGCACTAATGCTTCTAAATCTTCCTGTTTATCTGTCACAAATGGTATTATCGGGTCAATTCGGCACACGGCGAACTTATCCTCATTCGCAAGCCGTTCTATGTTCCGCACCAGTTCGTCGGTTGATGCACCACCAGCCATCAGTTGCCGTCGCTTATCCTCATCCAGCGTGAGAATGGATACTTCTCCAAACGAGTGCTCCTGTTTCTTAATCAGTTTCAGTGCCTTTTCGCTTATCCTCCCTTTTGTGGTGAACTGTACCGGAACGTTGCGGTCAACAAGCGCCCTCAATATCTGCTCGCTCAGTTCGTATTTCTCATTTATCTCCTGAAACGGATCGGTAACCGGCGAGAGATACCCGCAACTCGCAACGGTTAGCCCGTCCAGTTGCTTCGCGACCTTCGCTGCAAAATCCTTGAATACTGTAACAATCCCTTTCTCTCGAAATATCTTAAAATATCCGCCTAACGCATGCGAATAACAAAATAGGCAGTTATGGCTGCAACCGTTATACGGGTTTATCAAGAGTCGTTCTGAGGTGCATTCCCTGTTCCCATACGGCTCTATCCCGTTCCACCAGCCGTGCAGCTCCTTATTTGAATCAACAACGATGTGCGGTATCGGGCGTTCTATAACCCTGTATTGTTTTGACGTTCGCCCGAATTCAACGGTTATCGTCGTGGATTTAGTATCCATATTTTTAATAGCATAAGGGGGATATTTATAGGTGGGCTGCTTCTACCTCCTTCAATGCAAAGGGGGAATGAAAATGAAAGAACAGTGGAATGAGTTAAAGTTCGGAAATAGAACATTCTGCCCTGAAGTGCGGACGTTGGAGGAGATGACAGAGGTTATTTTTAATAAGCACTTTTTAGCGAACGCGAACATGGATACGGAACTGTATTACATGTTCCGGGACGTATCGAAGGACGAAGCGGACGAGAATAGGATAACAGAATTAGGGTTGAGATACGACGTCACGATTATACCTTCGAGTACGCTCGGCGTGGAATTTGTTAAAACCGTGGGGCATTATCATCCTTGTCCACCGGACTCAAAACTGACCTATCCGGAGATTTACGAAGTATTAGAGGGCGAAGCGCATTATTTGTTACAAAAGCGGGAAGAGACACAGGGCGTTGAAAGGATAACCGACGTAATAGTAGTAAAAGCGAGAAAAGGCGATAAGGTTATCTTGCCTCCTGATTATGGGCACGTTACTATCAATCCCTCGGAAGCAACGTTAAGGATGGCTAACTGGGTTGCCCGCGCGTTCTCCGCGATATACGAGCCGATAAAGAAGAGCGGGGGTGCAGCTTATTTTGAACTGACAACTGGCGAGTTTATAAAGAACGACCAGTACGAGGATGTGCCGGATATTAGATTCTTAAAACCTGAGGATACCTGGCCAAAGGACTTAGAACTCGGCAAATGCTCAGAGATGTATGAGCTACTGAAAGAACCCGAAACGCTGGAGTTTCTTATAAATCCCGATCGGTGGTTTACTTAAAGTTCAAAAATATACGGGGAGCGAACTTCTCAGGAGAAGTTGAACTTCATATACATACAAGATGCAAAGCGATATAGAAGACCAGATAAGGACTGCGATAGACGTAATAAAAAGCGGGGGCACGGTAGTGTATCCTACGGAAACGGTGTATGGATTGGGTGCTGATGCGTTCTCGGGAGCAGCAGTGCGAAAAGTATACGAGATAAAACAGAGAGATTTATCACTCCCCCTTTCTATCGCTGTATCATCATTCGAGATGTTGCAGACCGTTGCATATGTAGATTCGGACTTGTTAGCTATTCTGACCGAGCTGCTACCCGGGCCTGTCACGATATTATTGGAAAAAAAAGATATTGTGCCTGGTCACTTAACTGCGGCATCTAATCTCGTTGGCGTTCGATTCCCGGATAATAAAATAGCACTGCGCATAATAGAAAAAACGGGACCGATAACCTCAACAAGTGCAAATATATCTGGTAGAACCCCACCGACTTGCGTCGAAGAAGTAGAAATAGAATCAGATGTTATTATAAATGGAGGGAGATGTAAGTATAGTATGCCGTCCACAGTGGTGGCTATAACAAGAGTGACGGCGAACGAAGAAGAGGCAGATACAAAAGTAAAAATTAGGATAGAAATAAAAAGAAAGGGAGCATGTTATGATAGAGTATTGCACGTCCTGCGGAGTAAAGCTGTTGGAGAAGGGATTTACCGTTTTTCCGTGCCCGAGCTGCGGAGAGAGCGAGATAGGTAGATGCGTGAAATGCAGAAAGCAAAGTAATTTATACAAGTGTGATGAATGTGGGTTTGTGGGTCCGTAAAAAATGAGATGGCAAGGTAAATCAAGGCGAAAGTACACCGGGGGAAGGCTTCACCCTAACCGGAGGAAGAGGGAACATGTGGCAGGTAGACCTGCAGCAGACACCACTATCGGAGAGACACGAAGACGGAAGATCAGAACGCGAGGTAGCAACGTGAAAATGCGGTTGCTCAGGTGCGAATTTGCAAATGTTGCAGACCCAAGGAGTGGAACCACAAAGACAGTTAAAATAATAACTGTGAAAGAAAATCCTGCAAATCCGTTCTACGCACGGCGGAATATCACCACAAAAGGCGCAGTAATAGAGACTGAGATTGGCGATGCGGTGGTAACGAGCAGACCGGGCCAAGTAGGAATTGTGAATGCAGTGTTAAAATCTTCTTGAAGAAGAAGGCAAAATAAAGTAAAGAGTTCAGAGGTTGAATGATGGAGCCGTTTGATAAAGAGTTCCACTACTTTAAAGCGGTAACAATATATGTCCGGGAAATAGACAAAAAGACCCATACTGTGCGACTAACCGGTGGTGACAGGGGTCAAGTAGCTAAAGCTGGAGATAGCCATATAGTTATTGAACGAAAGTGGTATCCAACGTAAGATGTATAAGGTAGTAGGCACAATTTCGGGCGATGTTGGGCTGCACCAGTTCGATTTTATCGCCGAGGGAACGGTAAGAAGAAATGAGTATGTAAAGGTATGGAACGAATTAGATGGCTGGATACTGGGAAGAGTTACATCTATAGTTGATGTAGAGGAAAAAACAGCTACCGTGGAGATTATCGGGTATAAAGACGAACGTGGATTTTTAATGCAGCCAAAAAGCACACTCTCCCGCGATGAGAAGGTGTTCAAAGCAGATCAGGCCTTCATCATGGACACTTTGGGGCTCAAAACCGGGGGCATACACCTGGGTCTGCTGGACGGGCGCAACATTCCGGTGCATCTGAGGAAAGAGGAACTTATCCAGAAACATTGTAGCATATTAGCGAAGACGGGCAGTGGAAAATCATACACTGCTGGCGTGCTCATAGAGGAGTTGCTTGAGAAGAACGTTCCGTTACTTATAATTGACCCGCACGGCGAGTATCCTTCACTGAGATACGAGAACAGGAGTGAAGAAGAGCGGAAACAGATGGATAAATTCGGGATCACTCCCAGAGGGTATGCCTCCAAAGTTGTTGTTTATACGCCGTCAAATTTTTCGATAAACCCGGATGCAGATAAGTTGTTCCGCATAGATGGGATAAATTTGAGTGTGAACGAATTATATGATTTCTTTACCTTGTCTGATGCGCAATTAGGCGTTTTATATCAGTGTATAAACGAGATAAAAGCGCAAAAGGAGTTCTATACAATTGACGACATCATTAAAGGGATAGCAGAGAGCAAAAGCACCGCGAAATGGAGAATGATCCATTTTCTGGAACGAATCCGGGAGACGGGCATATTATCCGACAGCCCGACACGTATAGAAGAACTCGTTAAAGTAGGAAAGGCGTCTATAATAGATATGAAAGGTGCTGAGCCGAAATTACAGCAATTGATTGTTTATCGACTCTGCAAAGAGGTATTTGAAGGCAGGAAGATGGGTAAGATTCCACCTTTTGTGCTCGTTATCGAAGAGGCGCACAACTTCTGCCCTGAACGTGGGTTTGGGCAGGCGGTCAGCTCAAATATTTTGAGGACCATCGCTTCGGAAGGCAGGAAATTTGGGCTTGGGCTGCTGGTCATCTCGCAGAGACCTGCACGTGTGGATAAGAACGTTATCTCGCAGTGTAATACGCAGATAATCCTGAAGGTGACGAATCCAAATGACATCAAGGCGTTGAGCAGAGGTCTGGAGTTCATGAGCAGTGAGATGGAAGAGGAGATAAAAAGAATACCACAGGGTGTTGCTTTACTATCAAGCCCGAGCATAGAGATGCCCATAATGGTTGACGTGCGAGTGCGAAGAAGTGAGCATGGCGGTAGAGCTGCGGAAACAGAGGGAGTAAAAAGAAAAGAAGCGGTATCGAAGACTGACGAATGGACTGCCGAGGAGAAAGAGGAAAGGAAAAGCATGCTTTCTCGGTTGCTGTTTGAATGAATTTGGACAACCGAAGGGGTTGGCTGAGTTCAAAGGCGTTTAAGAGAGTGGGGGTGTTTCCCCACAGTTATTTTAACCGATCTTTATAGAAACACGACTAAACTAAGATCTTGCCTGTTTTGCTGGATACCACCCGCCCGGACGTACCTCGAA
>JAENXH010000088.1 GCA_016649585.1 Methanosarcinales archaeon | reverse complement strand
CATAGTAGCGATGATGTCGGTGCCAGTGAACGGCTGGTAACAGCCGGGAGGATAAAACACCGACTATGCGAAGGAATCCTGCTTTGGCGAAACTGAAGAACAGGTGGGATATATGCACAAACCAATTAGGAGATCGGCGAAGGTATTTCATGAGAAAGACGCCACGCTGATAGCCGAAAAGGTTTGTGCATTGAAACTGTTTGTTGGAGGTTGGTGGGAAGAGAAGGTTGATCTCACTCCCTGCAAGGGGGCAACGCCATCGGAGAGCCGTATACGGGAAATCCGTACGTGCGGTTCGATGAGGGGACGGAGGTTGAAAGACCTCCTCCTACTCTGCGAATATGGTGGAAGAAAAACGAGTACGATACCAAGCGCCTCGGCATCTTTTGGCCTCTTCAAATCATTTACGTACGGTTTCTGATAGTGCATCCCTTCTTCCTTAATATCCGCGTCACGTGCCTTACGGTAAATTCCACCTCAAACTCACTCTTTATCAAATCTCGCACTTCTCTTGTCGTCCAGTAGTCTTTCTGTTTCAAAAGCCCTTCGAGCAGTTCTATATCCCCCTCCGAAAGCCTCTTTTTTCTACCAGAATCCTCTCTTGTTCTCAGCCCTTCACATCCCTCTTCTCCATACCTTTTCTTCCAAGTGTGGACCGTTCTTTCCGTCGTTCTCATTATCGTTGCCACTTCTTTCGGTTTATACCCCTCTTTCGGAAGGAGAATCATTCTTAGCCTATCCCGCACCTTTGGATCTCTCTCTTCCTTTGGCTTTGCATCAATAAGGTCAATTTCATCGCATCGCATAAGTTCCAGTTGAAGCGAAGAGATATATGACTTATACAATAGATGCTAAATCGGGCGGTTGGAGCTACCGGCATGTATGCTAACTAATCTGAATTCCTGCGATTATTCTTCTTACGATCTCTTCTTAGCAGCTCACCGAGCAGCAATATAGCCATCCCATGTCCCAGTAATACTATTCCTGCCCAAACAAAACCAATCAATGGATTTCTCTTTACTTGGATTATAACGTTTTCTGGCGGAATTTTCTCACCCATAAGAGCGAAACGCAGTGAGTTGTAAGAGGAGTTTGTGTGCTGCATGTAGACATATAAGTCTTCCCGCGGAGTGGAGATGATCAAGGGTTCGGACACCACACCATAATTCGTATAGTAATACATCCACAAAGATTCATGGTGCACAGTTCCACGCGCTTTGATGACAACGTCCATTTCCAGAGCGGAGTATTCGGGTAAAATGAGATTATGCCGAGGGAAGTAAACGCTTCCCGTGCCGGGATAAACAGTAAAATTATTCAACTCTATCGTCGTCCCAAGGGCCTCAATGGTGGAGTCTGACGTTGCAAAGATATTTCCGCTCTCTTCTTCCGCCGCGGAACTGACAAAGACGCCTATTAGAATGACGATGATCGCGAGATGCACGAGTGTTTTGCCCCACAATCGCGAAGAAGAATTCTTCTTTGACCGTAATCGAGCGAAATTATAAGCGATAGCAAACCCCGCTACAATCAGAAGAGGAAGCCCGAAATTTGCAAGCGGATTTGGCGTTGGTTGCCCGAGCAATGCTAAAACAACCCCTGTGATCAGCACCGCTGTTATCAACCCGGCATATCTCTTCATTTCCAGACCGATGTTACACCCCATTAGAGCGGCTACGAAGATAAGCGTGAAAGGGTAGCACCATTTGTTATAAAAATCCATATTCGTGGCCAGGGGAGTATCAGTGAAAAAGCCACCGATTATTGGCGCGGTATCTCCGAAGAAGCATATAATCAATAAAAACATCAGCGACCAGTAAGCGGCGAAGATAGAGATGGAGAATAGAGAAGAAGTGTCAACGTCAAAAGTATAAAGTGGCTTATTCGCCCTTCGTGTCAGATAGAAGAAGTAAAGAACAGCGGAAAAAGCGAAGACCATGAGCAGGGGTCCGACAGGGGATTCCCCAAAGGCATGAACGGACTCCAATAACCCGCCTCTGGTCAGAGCGGCGGTGAAGACAATCATAAAGAAGGTAATCAGTAGCGTGAGTTCTTTTGCCAAATCTTTGCTTCTCGCAGGCAAGTGAAAATATGCAGTGAGAGCTAACCAGGGAAGTAAAGAAGCCGTTTCCACCGGGTCCCAGGCCCAGTATCCGCCCCAGCCGAGCACTTCGTAAGACCACCAACCACCAAGAGCTATTCCGAGCGCCAGAAATAGCCATGCTGCATAAAGAGAAAGCTTTAAAGTCTCTCTTCCCAGTTCTTCTTGCTCTCCCGTTATCATGCCCGCCAGGGTCAGTGCGAATGCGAAGAAGACAAATACGTAACCTAAGAAGATCACAGGCGGATGAACAAGCACCCAAAACGTCTGCAACAGTGGATTGAGTCCCGCTCCATCTGGCGGGATAACTGGTAGGAGCTCAAAAGGACTCTTAAGCAAGGTGACGAGGAGGAAGAAGATGAGGAAGACGTCCAATATCTGGTATGTGGTTGTGTGAAACACGCTTTCTTTTCCAAACCCTTTAAACCGATACACCAGGTACACGGTGGTGAAGAGGGCAGTGACAAAGAGCATTGACCCGCTGCTCCCTATCCACGGGTCACCGAGCTTATACCAGATAGACAAGCTCGATGAACTGTACGCGTAGACCTCCCAAAGCGAAAAAGTATCATTCAGAAAAGCCAAGGTGAGCCGGACGTACGCTGCTATTACCAGCACGCAAGCTATGGTAGAAGCGAAGAATGCAATTTCAAGTTTCTTCTTCTCTTCCGCCTTACCCTTTACCTTTAACAACAGGATAAGGTCAAGTAACAGCAAGATGCAAGCGAAGATTAAGAAGATTTCCCCTCTTTCCATTTTTTATCTCATTTGAGGCACACATATAAATAACCCCTTAAATTTACCGCACCGCCACACATGGAGGATAGCAGTTACTCCCATAATCTAACCCTTTTATCACTTGCTAATGTGCGACCCCGCTCATCCACCACATTCACAATCACTTTTACCATATCGCCTTGTTTCGGTGTGATACCTCTGGGGAAGCCGATTACGAAATCGTAGGTGCCATTCCCGACATAGGAGTTTGAAGCCCAGTAGCTGACTTTTGCATTGTTGATTATCGCAAGTGCATCCACACTCGGGAAACTCGTGGTAGCACTACCCCGCGGGCTCTTCAACGGATTCACGGCATCTTGTTCCAGGGTGACGATCTTTACCGCTGGGTTGCCGTCAGTCACAGTAACCTCAGCTTTGACGGTTATAATTGGCACTTCTTCTATGCGCATAATCGAAACCGTAAGTAGGCTTACGATAATTACAATGATAATAGCTCCAAAAATAACACCTTTTTTCATCCGCTATCTACGCACCACCTTCTTTTGGATAATATTTTAGCTCATTTAAATATGAATTCTATGAGCGCTTTCAATAGATTAGAGATTGTGGGATAAATTGTTTCTTCCTGGACTGCCTCCACCGGTACGCCTTCCATCATTTGATACCCTTCTTCCTTATATTTTACCCCGTACGCTCCGTGACAGACGACGCACAGGTCACCTGTTTTGTTGCCGTGGACGGCATGAGGATTGGCATCATGGCAGGAATCGCATCTTCCGCTTTCCGGTATTGTTATGCTCTTTCTTTCGTTATGACATGCCTGGCAATCAGCACCCACGTGTACGTCGTGAATTTCATCACAGGGAATCGCCTGGATGCTTGCCGCTCCAGCCCCTATATGACAGTCAATACATGCCTTAATGTCATGTGCATCCTTCCTGATCTTTCCCATATCTATCCCCCCAGCGGAAGTATAGGTTTTTAGATGACATTCACAAGACCCCAGCTTTGCACGCAGTGCACCTTCGGAAAGAAGCGAGACATGACACTGAACACATTCGGGTGCTGGATGCCAACGCCCTGCTAAGAATCCCGATGGATTTGGGGGGATTACCTCGCTATGCCCATCTCCTTCGCCTATGGGCACGGATGCGACTGCTACAAAGATTACCATGGCGAGCAGCGCAAATAGTTTGATCTTCATCATTCGGTATATTGCCTTACTACGAATATAAATGTATTAAAAAATATCTATTTAGTCAGAAAAGAAAGGTATAAACATTTTAAGGGCTGGATGAAATAGCATAAGGGGTAGAGAGATGAGGGGATGGAAAAGAAACACATTAGCAATTTTGGCGTTATTGATGTTGTTCGTCTTTTCATCAGTTAATGTTGCAAACGCGGCGAAGGCGGAGATAGTCTCCGATGTCAGTGGTTTGCGGAATTACGTGCCCGGGGATAACAGTTACACCCACGGAAGTACACTCAAAGTGTACACGGAGATGAGTAACGTAAATTATGAGGGTTTTGTCTTCGTTGAGTTCGTCTTTATCATAGAAGATCCCAAAGGGAACGTGGTTTCAATGGACCGCATGGATGTTGAACGCAGGGATTACACGGATCATGCGTACGTGGTGTATTCAAAGAAAATCCCTTCGTGGTGGCAGTATGGCAAATATAAACTTGAGATCTATGCATACGATCGCCTCAACAAAGCGAAAATAAGGGAATTAGAGCGAAGAGTGGAGGATACACGCGCGATAGAGGCGCTGCTGGATGAGGGTAATTTTGACGACCTGGAAGAATTCTTTGAAAAAGGGTCGGATGCAGACGACTTAGGAGTAATAAAATCCTTCTCTGATTCGGAGAGGGAAAAAACACGTATAAGTTTTTACGTGCGTCGTCCAGAGGAAATAAAACCTGCGGAACCTGAAGAAGCGGAAAGAGTAGAAGAGCAGGGTTTCACGATAACGGGTGTCGGAATAGACAAATTCAAGGTGCAGCCGGGTGAACCCGTAACTATTTCGGTAGCCGTAGAAAATAGAGGTGTAAGAGGAACGAAGACGCTTACGTTGGTTATAAACGGTGAAAAAGAAGCCGAAGAATCCGTTACTTTGGGCTCTATGGAATCGAAAACACTTCATTTCTCGGTGCAGAAGGATCTTCCAGGCACTTATAAGGTTACAATTCCCGGCACGAACATAATAAGATTATTTTTCGTTGAAGAGCCCTCCGAAGAGCAAGGGAATTCCACGGCATTTGCACCTGTGCCAGTAGCGCAGCAGCCTGGAGAGGGTGGAGGAGAAGGAGGAGAAAAAGGACTGCCAAACCATGTTTTCGTGAGCGTAGCGTTTATTGCATTACTTGCAATCGTAATACTCCTACTTCGCGCCAACTCCAAACAACTCAGTTTTAGTCGTTCCCGCCGTTAGTTAGCTTAGGGGGCGTCACGAAATAACTATATCAATTACCACTTATTGAAATTACATGCACGGTAAGAATGATGAGTCTATGATAAGGCAAAGGTTTCAGGCGTTAGAGTGGGTGCTTGATGAGCGGTTGCGTCGCCTCGTGACGGCAGCCGAAGCGGAGGCTATTGGTTATGGCGGACCCTCGATGGTGTCACGGGCGACTGGAGTATCGCGCCGGGGAATTCGCCTCGGCGCAGAAGAGCTGAAGGAGAAGCTGGTTGTACCTATGGTGGGCGGAAAGAAGCGGATACGAAGAGAAGGCGGAGGACGAAAGAAGATGGTAGATAAGGACCCCACACTGAAGACCGATCTTGAGAAGCTGGTTGACCCACTCACGCGTGGTGATCCTGATTCTCCTCTGCGTTGGACATGCAAAAGCGTTCGTCGGCTGGCTGATGAGCTAAATGGGATGGGACATCAGACGAGCCACCGCATGGTAGCCGAGACTCTCCATGATTTAGGCTATAGTCTTAAGGCGAACAAAAAGACGCTAGAGGGGGCAAGCCATCCTGATCGTGACGCCCAGTTCGAATACATCAACAGGAAGGTTCAGGAGCAGATTGCCACCAACAACCCGGTAATTTCGGTCGATACAAAGAAGAAGGAATTGGTGGGAAACTTTAAAAATGATGGGCAAGAGTGGGAGCCAAAAGGAATGAATGAAGAAGTTAATTGGAAGGGCTCATTACATCGCTTACCGAAAAGGCTCATTACATCGCTTACTCTATTTGTCAAGTTAGGGTC
>JAENXH010000087.1 GCA_016649585.1 Methanosarcinales archaeon | reverse complement strand
CCACACGGTGGTGGTGCTCATCAGCACGTTGGAAAGTCTAAAACTCCAGGTAGAGGCGCACCGCCTGGAAGGAAGGTAGGGAGCATAGCGGCAAAAAGAACCGGAAAGAAATGAGGTAAACAGGTGGAATGGCGAAGAAGAAGAAAGGTAAGTCTAAAACAACCCTGAAGAAGAAGGAAGAGGAGTTTACGTATCGTGGATATACACTAGCGAAGCTCAAGAAGATGAAGCTCGACGATTTAGCGAAATTAATGTGTGCACGGCAGCGGCGGAAAATAAAGAGGACGTTTCGAGCTGAAGAGGAGAAGCTGCTTGAAGCGGTAAAATCTGGTAGGGAAGGCATAAAAACACATTTGAGGGACGCTATCGTCCTGCCGAGCATGGTGGGACAGAAGATAGGGATACACGATGGAAAGAGCTTTGAATATATTGATATAAAAACTGAGATGATCGGGCATTATTTGGGCGAGCTGGTATTGACACGCAAAAAAGTGGCTCACGGAGCTGCGGGTGTCGGAGCTACGAGATCTTCAAAATATGTGCCGCTGAAGTAGTTAGTATGAAGAGTGAAGAAGATGGGAAGGGTAAAATATAGCACGGAAAAAGAAATTGATCCTGAAACGACTGCAAAGGCAATGGCTTATGAGCTCCACATATCTCCTAAGCACGCGCTCGAGGTATGCAGGGCGATAAAGGGTAAGAAAGTGGAGGTTGCAGAGTCCTATCTGGAAGATGTGCTGGATATGAAGGTGGCGGTTCCATTCAAGCGTTATAAGAAGAAGGTTGCGCATCGTCGGGGGCTGAAGAATTGGTATGCTGGGAGATACCCTATGAAAGCAACCGGTGAGATATTAAAATTACTAAGAAATGCGAAAGGCAATGCAGAGTATAAAGGTCTTGATTTGGACGCATTGCGAGTTTTGCATGTGGCCACGAAGGAAGGTCGCACGATACGGGGGATAATACCACGCGCTTTTGGTCGTGCTACACCAAAGAATACTGAGACGGTCACTGTTGAGATAATACTGAGAGAAGAAGGGAGTTAGGAGTGGAACGTGATTGAGAGGATATTCGTAGAGGAAGGGATAAAGAAAGTAAGAATGGACGAGTACTTCAGGATAGAGCTGGAGAGAGCAGGTTACGGCGGAATGGATATAAAAAGAACGCCGATGGGCACGCAGATAACAGTGAAAGTCGAGAAGCCGGGAATGATAATAGGAAAAGACGGTAGGAGAATAAAGAAGTTAACCGACGATGTAGTCAGGAAGCAGGAACTGGATAACCCTCAAATAGATGTTCAACCCATTGGGGTGCCGGAACTGAATGCACAGTTGATGGCGAATAGACTTGCGAAACTCATAGAGCGCGGCTGGCATTTCAGACGTGCAGGTAGGTCAACCTTACAAAGGATAATGGATAGAGGGGCGCTTGGCTGCGAAATTATTATGTCAGGGAAGCTTAAAGGGCCTCGTGGTCGGATGGAGAAGATGGTATCTGGCTATATAAAGCACTGTGGCTCCATAGCCGATGAAATAGTAGATAAGGGATATTCAATAGCGATGAAAAAAGCAGGAGTCATAGGTGTACGGGTGTGGATAGTACCGCCTGATTCAAAGATGCCCGATGCTTTTCGCATGAACGTTGTAAACAAGGAAGGAGAGAAAGAAGAGTCAAAGGAAGAGAAGGAAGAAAAAACGGAAAGCAAAGAATGAGCTTATTTAGAATTGAAGAGATAAGAAGGATGAGTGAAAAGGAGAGAAACGAGGAATTGGAGAGTTTAACGAAAGAATTATTACGTGAGCGTGGGATAATAGCCACTGGTGGATCTCCAGATAATCCCGGAAGAGTAGGAGAGATAAGAAGGACAATAGCACGAATCAAAACGGTTCAAAGAGAAGAGCAGCGAGGAGCAGCGATGGCAGGCAGAGGAACGAGGAGGTAAGTGGGCAAATGCAAATCTGCGATAAATGTGGATTGCCGGTTGATTTATGCATTTGCAAGGAGATAGCAAAAGAGCAGCAATTGGTGAAGGTGTATACGCTGAAGAAGAAGTTCGGGAAGATTGTCACGTTTGTAGAAGGGATAAACGAGAAGGAAGTGGATTTGAAAGCGCTTTCGAAGGAGTTGAAGTCAAAGTTCGCGTGTGGCGGTACGGTAAAAGACGGATGCATACGGTTACAGGGCGATAAAAAAAAGTTGGTGCAAAAAACGCTTCGGGAGATGGGTTATACGTTAGAGGGCGGAGAATGAAAATAACACCAAGTAATTTATTACAGCATGAGCTGATAGGCTTGAAAATCAACGTGGACGAGAGCAGTAATAGTAGTCTTCGAGGACTCGGAGGAACGGTAATTGATGAGACGCGGAATATGCTGGTTATAGAGAACGAGCAGAAAAATGAGAAAAGTATAGCAAAAGCTGGAAACCAGTTCATTTTTGAGTTGAATGGAGAAGTACGCGTAAGAGTAAAGGGCGACAGGCTCATTTCAAGACCTGAAGATAGGATAAAAAAATGAGAGACATAGGGATAAATGTCAGTAAACCTGAAAAGGAATGTGAGGATGTAGATTGCCCGTTTCATGGGACGTTACCAGTAAGAGGGCAGATCTTGGAAGGCGAAGTGGTAAGTGATAAAGCGCCGAAGACAGTTGTTGTTCAGCGGGTTTACCTAAAGAAAATTCCGAAATATGAGCGGTATGAGAAGAGGAGGTCAAAGATACACGCACACAACCCGCCCTGTATAAATGCAAAAGTGGGCGATGTGGTGAAGATAGCAGAATGCAGACCGCTCAGTAAAACAAAAAGCTTTGTGGTGATAGAGAAGAGATGAAAGGGGTAAAAGCAAAGATAACAAAGGCATTGCCAACCGGTGCACGTTTAGACTGCGTGGATAATACCGGTGCAAAGGTGTTACAGATAATAGCCGTGAAAGGATACCGAGGTGTAAAGAACAGGTATCCAAAGGCAGGGGTCGGGGATGTGGTAATAATAACAGTGAAGAAGGGGAGGCCAGAGCTAAAGAAGCAGATCCTGAGGGCAGTGATCGTGCGGCAGCGTAAGGAATACAGGAGACCGTCCGGGATACGCGTGAAGTTTGAGGACAATGCTGCGGTTATCGTGGATGATAAGGGTACGCCAAAGGGCTCGGAGATACGAGGACCGGTTGCGCGGGAAGCAGTGGAGAGATTCGCAAAGATAGCTTCTGCCGCAACGATAATCGTGTAATACCAGGCGGGGGTTACCGAGTGGACAAAGGTGGCAGACTCAAGATCTGCTCCCGCAGGGGTTCGCGGGTTCGAATCCTGCCCCCCGCATGACACAAACCAAATAGGTCTATGCTAACAGAAGAGGAAGGAAAACGGGGTTTAGAACTTACACGAGCCGCAATAGAGAAATACCTGAGTGTGGACGCCAAGCTCAAAGCGCCTGATGACTTGCCCGCATGCTTTGAGGAGAAAAGAGGTGTTTTTGTCACACTGAATAAATTCGGCAATCTAAGAGGCTGTATTGGCTATCCATATCCCATATTCACGTTGAAGGAAGCGATTATAGAAGCGGCGATATCAGCAGCAGTTGGCGACCCGCGATTTCCACCGGTAACAAAGGAGGAGTTTGAGGCTGTAACCTTTGAACTCACGATACTCTCAATGCCGCAGGAGTTAAAAGTAACGCCAAAGGAGTTGCCTGGAGAGATTGAAATAGGCCGGCATGGCTTGATAATAAAAAAAGGGATGTATCAAGGGCTTTTGCTGCCTCAAGTGGCTACCGAGAATAACTGGTCGGCAGAAGATTTTCTATGCCAGACCTGCTGGAAAGCCGGGTTGCCACAGGATGCATGGCTGGAAGAAGACACTGAGGTCAGCACATTTGAAGGCCAAATATTTAAGGAGTAATAGGTAGGAGAGACACGATGATAAACATAGACAGATATAAATGTGGATACTGTGGTGCATGCGTTTCGGTCTGCCCCACAGATGCAATCGAGTTGGTAGGGACGTGGATAAGGATAGATGAGGGAAACTGCAATACCTGTAAAGCCTGCGTGAATATCTGTCCCGTGGGTGCATTGGAGCTGGAACCGAAAAAAGACAGTGAAAACGGCGCTGTGCACAACAACTCAAACGTTAAGATCGGTTGATTGATTGAACGCTTCGCTGGTTTAACTTTTACTTTTACTTTACGTAGTGATTCTCAAATCTCCTTCGCATACACGAGTGCATCCTCGCCATCCGCATAATAGCTTTTTACGATATAAGACGGTTTGTAGCCTTGTTTTTCATAAAATCGCATCGCACTCCTGCTACTTTTCCTGACTTCCAGCGTGACTGTTTCGAACGCATCGGTACTAAACTTGTGCTCCAGTGCTTTTATCAGCTCTTCACCCACTTCGCGCCTTCTATACTCTTTATCCACCGCAATCCCGGATATATGCCCATGCCCCCCTCTTATAGCACCGCCGACAAAACCAATGAGCTTTTCATCCGTGCTCGCCAGCGTTTTTAAGGTAGAAACCGCCACAAAGAAATAGTCCCTGGAAGAATAGAAAAAATCAGCGATATCTGATGCGGTATTTATCGTTTTTATGTTCTGCTTCCATAGCCGTATAATCTCTTGCAGATCCGACTCCACCGCTTTCCTTAGCCTGAACTCATCCATAAATACTTCTCACTATACGTTTTGTTTTTAACTATTTTATTAGCCCGTAGGCTATTAAGTACTACAAGATAACTCTAACTAACCACCCAAATGAGTGATGCTGAAAGGATAAAAAAGGACATTGCACTTTTTGAAGAGAGTGTGGCTGAGCTTGATTCGCTATCGCTTGTTGACAATGAGGAAAAAGTGGTAGAACACGCAACGAGATATTATGAGGATACGAAGTATTATCTTGGAAAAGGCGATTACTTTACTGCGTTCGGCTGCATAAACTATGCACATGGGCTGATAGATGGAATAAAGGGAATGAAAGAGGGTTGAAATGAAGTGAAGTGATTGTCACTTTAAATCAAACCACCATAGCCATATATCCTATGGCAAATCCTAATATCGCACCGGAATTGAGAAATGGAAGGCCTGCATGCGGTTTACCTCTACCGGCAATCGTGCTCAGCACCGCATAGCCCGCCAGCGTGCCTACGAGCGCACCCAAAGTTGGAGTAGCGAGTTCATACGTTACAAATGAAGACACCACCAGTACAGACGGGATAATCGCATCACCAAGCCCCATGAAAAAACCGTCTTCCATCTCATCTCCCTTCATTAAAGAAAAACTCCAATTTCGCGGCAGGACAAAAAGAATGGGCAATCGCAAGTCAATGACAGATTCTGCTAAGGCAATCATATGCTTCGTTTTATAAACTGCAATGGCATCGTACACCGCTAAGATTATCAACAAGAGCAAAACGGGTAGTATGCCAAGTGAAATCCCGAATATCGCTGCCGCTCCGCCGCCGATTATCAAACCAGTTGCATCGAGGACGTACCATTCGGGATATTTAAAGAGGAGAAGTGCAAGCGCAAGCGTGCTAATCTCAGGGATGAAGGCATAAGGAAGGAGAACGGCCATCACGTAATACATCGTTATCGCGACCGCTCCGAGCATCACGAAATAAATAAGCCTTTGCCCTCCAAACCGAAACACGACAAGGATAAACGCTGTGAACGCTATGATAAAGATGAAAAAGATTATGGGATTAAGCGGATCATCAGGATTTTCAAACGCGGTCATGCCCGCCAAATCAAATGGCGCTGCGAGCAATAACGCAATGATCTGCGTGAGCAGGATAAAACTTCCCATGCCGATAAACAGGGCGATACTTGCCCTTTTTTCTTCTCGTTCTTCCTCTTCGTCGTCCATTCTATTCTATTCATCTTAAGCGTTTAATCAATAAAACTCTTCACGTGACTTGAAATAACGGCGGTGTACGTAAAGAATGAAAACAAATAAAGATTAACCCCCGAGCCCCCGCCTCTTTATCACTTCCGTTTTATCAATCACCCTTACTTCCGGCTTCATCTTATCATACACCGAGATAACAGTGGCATTCAAGCCTTTAAAGTGCTTTTGTATGCGCTTCATCTCCTCTGGCGAAAGCGGGTTTGCGGGACATGGTCTCAGCGGGGTATTAGTTGCACCTCATCCGCCTGTATA
>JAENXH010000086.1 GCA_016649585.1 Methanosarcinales archaeon | reverse complement strand
GGACAATAGATACATCCTCCGAACGGTAAGCCCTGTTAAGGAACCAGACGGAAGAACAACGGCTGTAACCGTGGTTTCAAAAGATATCTCCGACCGTAAGCGGGCAGAGGAGGAACGAGAACAGCTTCTGAAAGAGCTTGAAGCGAAGAACACAGAACTCGAGCGGTTCACCTACACCGTCTCTCACGACCTAAGGTCCCCGCTTATTACCATACAGGGTTTCACCGACATGGTCCAAACCGATTTAGAACAGAATGAAGTGGAAAAAGCGGCAAACGACTTGAAGTATGTAGATAACGCCGCTGTAAAGATGGACAAACTTCTGAAGGACACACTGCAGCTCTCTCGCGCCGGGCGTGTGACGAATCCGCCCGAGGATGTCCCGTTTGGCGCGATTGTTCAAGACGCACTGGAGCAAACAGCGGGAGAAATAAGAGCAAAGAATATTGAAGTATCCGTAGCAGAGGACTTCCCCACGGTTCATGTGGATCGGATGCGGATGACTGAGGTGCTGGTGAACCTGATTACAAACAGCATAAATTACCGGGGCGAACAGCCGCATCCGAAGATAGAGATCGGGCATCGCATTGAGAACGGTGAGCGAGTGTTCTTTGTGCAGGACAACGGTATAGGAATCGATCCCGGTCAGCACGAGAAGGTCTTCGAGCTTTTCTACCAGGTGGACTCGGGTGGCAAGAAGGGAACAGGTGCAGGTTTAGCAATCGTGAAACGGATAATCGAGGTGCATAACAGTAGAATCGGGATCGAATCAGAGAAGGGTAAGGGGTGCACGATTTGTTTTACCATTCCAGCGTAACACTACCTCAAAAGTTCCAGAAAGGCGCACGGAGAAACAAAACAAAAAAGAAAAAGGTTTGGGTTAGGTGTAACAGACCTATACACTCTCCAAAGCCTTTTCCGCAGCGTCTGTCGTTACGTCTACCAGTTGTGACAGCGAAGGGTCAAAGCACCGCTCCATATTTCTCAGCTCTGCCGCGGTTAAACCTGCATAGATAGCAACTGCTAACTCGTTTATCCGTTCGGCAACGGTGGCTTCGCCGACTAGCTGCGCACCTATTAATTTCCGGGTGAATGCATCGAAGATCAGTTTCATGGTGAGCTTCGTCGCACCGGGGAAGTATCGCGCCTTGATAAGTTTCGTTGCTTTCCCATTTACCGTTTTTATTCCCGCCCTTGCTGCCGCTTCAGAGGTTACGCCCACGGCGCCCACCAGCAGACCTCCTATATCCGCTATACTTGGACTTATACATGGCGCGTAAGGGGAGTACAACGTAGACTGCTCTATCAATTCACCAAGTATATTCTCACAGATTACCAGCGCCTGGACTACCGCGGTTGATGCAAATTGGCTCAGTCGTGGACGATGCGTGATGCCATCAATCACCTCAACGCAATCGCCAACCGCGTACACATTGTTTAAGGAGCAGCCACCTTTGCGGACGTGCATGGCACTATCTGTTACGAATCCGCCACTTTCTCCTGTTTCTAACTCAGGATCCTTCGCAAGGTCTGCATTTGGGGCTGCTCCAAGTGCGATAACCATTATGTCTGCAGGGATCTCCTCGTCTCCAACCACCACGGATTTCACCTGTCCCCCATCTCCTTTTAAGGCGGTGAGCGGTTTCCTTTCAAGAATGAATCGAATCCCCTGCTTCTCCAGCCACTCCTTCAACATACCACCCATATCAGGGTCTAATGCGGAAGGGAGCAACGAAGGCGGCCCACCAAGAACCGTCGTCTTCAAGCCTTTCGTTGCAAACGCTACTGCGGCTTGCAATCCGTTTATTCCACGACCACGAACAAAAGCATGTTCCACACCCTCAGCATTCATCGCTGCTTCTATTTCACGTGCGTCATCTTCGTCATTAAACGTATAAACGCCTTCAAGCTTTGCTTGCTCCACCACCGCAGGCATAGAAGGCGTTCTACCAGTCGCAAGTACGAGATAATCGTATTTGAGCACCTCAGCGGTGTCGAGCGTTACAAAGCCCTCCGCCACATTTATCTGCACTACTTCGGTCTCAGTCCTGAAATCTACGCCCTGGTCTTGGAAAAACTGTGGCTTTTGTATCTCTGTTAGCCCGATCTCATACCAGCCGCGTAAGGCAAACGGCAGTCCACAAACAGACTCCCAGCCGCTTCTCTCCCGCTTTATAAGCGTTAAGTGCATCCCCTCTCCGACTTTGTCCTTCTTCGCAAGTAAGTTACGCAAGACGAATATCCCCGCAACACCGCCACCGACGATAACAACTTCTTTTGCCATTTTCCTCCTCTCCTCTTTTTATTTATTTAGTATGACAAGGGAAGGATACAGACTGAGAGCATAAATATTTACCGGTTTTTATCGCTTAGATTGGAAGTTACACCCAGAAGTGTGGAAAGCCAACACTATTTACAAAAACTCCTCTCTTATTTACCTGTGCTTATAGTATCACAAGCGTTATTTGCTTGGAGAAATGCATAAAAATCGGTGAAACATACGAAGAGGTAACTAAAAGCATGAGAACGGGAAGAAGCGGGAAAGGGTATGGAAAGGCAAGTGGAGCAGGAACAATAATAAATGCAATTGCGACCTACAAAGGCTCTGCTTTTGGCATTGACTTATGGACGCATGCAGAAGTGGAGCTTGGCGAGGATTTCAAAGGCATCACGGGAGAGATAGTAGAGCAAGAAGGTGAAAAGCGTGCTGATACTCGGTTAATAGAGCGGTGCGTGGAGTTAGTGCTGAGGAAGTTCGATTTGCCGCTACGTGCGCATGTGAAGACGCGCAGTGAGATACCAATTGGAAGTGGGCTCAAGAGCAGCAGTGCGGCTGCAAATGCTGCGGTAGTTGCCACTCTGGACGCAATAGGGGGGGAAGAAGCAAAAGAGAAAATAGGTGCATTGGAGGCGATACGAATGGGTGTAGACGCTGCGCTGTATGTTGGTGTGTCTATAACCGGCGCGTTTGACGATGCCTGTGCTTCTATGCTCGGCGGGATCGTAATAACGGACAATAGAAAAAGAGAGTTGATAAGGAGAGTTGAAAGAGATTCCGAAGTTCTTATTTTCGTGCCGCGGACAAAAGCGTTTACCGCTGATACCGATGTCAACCGGTCGAGATTGATAGCTCCGTGGGTGAACCGTGCGTATGAATTAGCGCTGGATGGCAGATTTGAAGAAGCAATGACGTTAAACGGTTTTTTATACTGTGCCGCATTGAATTTTAACCCGGAACCGATGCTCAAGGCATTGGAATGCGGCGTGACGGGTGTGAGCCTATCCGGTACGGGGCCGTCTTTTGTTGCTTTAGTGGACAAAGAAAAAGAAGAGCGATTGCGTGCGGCATGGAGTGAATTAAAGCTTGAAGGTATGATATTGAAGCGGAGAATAAACAACAAGTCATCATTATCTTTTTAGCACAGGTTCTATTTTTGGAAAAAGAAAAAGTGTTTATAATAAAAAGGACATAGTACGAGGGGTGATGGTAATGGCGGAGGGCTTTACAGACGAGGGAAAGATATGGTATAATGGCGTGTTTGTGGATTGGAAGGAAGCGAAAGTGCACGTTCTCGTACACGGCTTGCATTACGGGTCCGGCGTTTTTGAGGGGATACGGTGCTATGCAACGGAGAAGGGATCTTTTATCTTCAGGCTGAAGGAGCACGTAGATAGGATGTATCGGTCAGCGGAGGCATACGAGATGGAAATCCCCTACACACGGGGCGAGATAGAAGAGGCGATAAGGGAAACGATTCGTGTAAATGGGCTTGACGCATGCTACATAAGGCCAATCGCGTTTTTTGGCTACCATCACTTGGGGCTGAATCCGATCGGCTGTCCTGTGGATTGTGCAATTGCGGTATGGCCCTGGGGCGCTTATCTTGGCGAAGAGGCAGCAGAGGGCGGTATACGCTGCACATTCTCACCATGGCGAAGAATAGACCCTAACACGCTGCCGGTTAAATCAAAGGCGGTGGGTCATTATCTCAATTCGATTTTAGCTTCGTTAGACGCGAAGGAAAGAGGCTTTGCTGAGGCGATACTGCTTGATACAAAGGGCTATGTAGCAGAAGGCCCTGGCGAGAATATATTTGCCGTGAAAAATGGAGTACTCTACACACCGGAAGCGGACTCATCTATTTTGCCGGGAATCACACGGGCTTCCGTAATCGAGCTTGCACGCGATATGGGCTATGAAGTAGTGGAGAAGCGCATGACGAAGGAAGAGTTATTGTCTGCTGACGAAGCCTTTTTTACCGGGACAGCAGCAGAGATAGCGCCGATACGGGAGATAGATAATGTGACGATAGGCGGTAGTAAGAAAGGTGAAGTGACCAGCGTGATAAAAAGGAAGTTTTTTGACGTGCTGAACGCAAGAGAGGAGAAGTACATGAAGTGGTTGGCGCCGGTGTATGAATAGGAGATGTTAGGCTTTTACATCTCTTACCACTAAAGGCGTAACCATTTTCTCAAAGAGTTTTTTCACCATTGCACCCACAGCGTTTACCAGATACGATCATTTATCTCTGCCTTTTTTATCACTGCATTCTCGCTAATTACGCTATTATGTAACTTGGCATTATCCAAACGTGCCATCGGGAAAATCACAGAATTATGCTGTTCGCTGTCGTGTACCATTGTTACATTGGTGCCGATCACCGCAGGGCCTCGTATTATTGAGTCCTTAATCTCCGCATGGTCGGCAATGGAGACATTACCCTGAATATCGCAGTCCTTAATCTCCGCAGTCGCTGCGTATTTGGGGCCTTTACGTTCCAATATCCATTTGGTTGCTTCCAGATAGCCCTCTCGACTGCCGACGTCTGTCCAGAATCCGTCAACCACGCATCCGTAAACTTCGCTTTGCGCTACGAGCTTGGGAAATAAGTCCTTGGAGAAATCAAATGCGCGACCTTCCGGTACATACTCCATCGCCTCCGGTTCTATGATATACAACCCCGTGTTCGCGAGATTGGAGAAGCATTCATTCGGAGCTGGCTTCTCTTTGAAGTTCAGGATTCGACCATCCGTGGGTTCTATCTCTGCGATCCCATATAAAGACGGATTTGATACGGGCAGAAGCGCAATGGTCACCAGTCCTTCGTGCGCTTTGTGGAACGTCAGTAGCTTTCCTATATCTATCTCCGTGATGTTGTCCCCTTGTATGATCACCGCCGTCTCGGTTACTCCAGCGTTTTTTACCGAGCCTGCGGTTCCTAACGGCGACGGTTCCTCGGGATATACGATCTTCATATCTTTTCTATTGCTATCGAGATACGCTATTGTCTGCTCCCTCAGGTAATTCGTGGTGATAACAAACTCTTTGAAGCCATATCCCGCCAGATAATCCAGGATATAATCTATTACCGGCTTATTCACCAGCGGAATCATAGCCTTCGGCGTACTAGACGTTGCCGGTCTGAGTCGTGTTCCGTAGCCGCCTGCGAGGATTACTGCCCGTGTCATCGTCACTCTTATAAAAAGAAGCTTTAAAAAGATTTATGTTTTTCTTTTAGTAAAGGTTTTCTTTTCTCGCGAAGCATTTTTGGTAAATGTTTTCTTAAAAGTTTTAAAAAGTAAAAATAAATTTGGCACTTCTCCCATTTTAGGAACACCACCCACATGATTGAAGGATCTTCAGCTCGAAATACTCCAAATCGTGGAATCCGTAAGCTCTTCGCTTAATGATGTTTATCTTGTTATTGAAAGCCTCGCTTGCCGCATTAGTCAGCCGATATTTGAAGTAGTTCGCGATCCCGTAGAGGTATGATTTGATGGTTTTGACGACCGTGTCAAATTGCGATATCCCTGCCTCTTTGACATTCTCGAACCATTTATCAAGCCGTTTCCGTGCGGTCACTTCATCTCGTTCGTCAAAGATGTCCAGTGCCTGCTCTTTCAGCAAATATGCTTGATACAGCCTCTCGTTCTCTTCCATTAACGTGTTGAGTGTCTCCCTCCTCTCCTCATCCAACCGCTTCCCTCGCTTCAGGATCAGAAAACGTTTCTTCTTGTACTTCTTGCGCGTTTCCACATCCGCTTTGGCGAACTCCTGCTTGCGTACCTTGTCCACCGCTTCGGTAATCTTCTGTGCGATGTGGAACACGTCAAAAACGATCTCAGCGTTCGTGTTTTCGCGCACAGAGGAGATATATGGCCCCCACATGTCCATCACAAAGACTTGTAT
>JAENXH010000085.1 GCA_016649585.1 Methanosarcinales archaeon | reverse complement strand
ACAACCACTTCGCCCATAATGTCCTTAGAAAAGGAAAAAATGAGAGAAGTTATACTTGTCCTTAGAAAAGGAAGAAAAAGTGTGATTTGGATCAAACCTTTTTTAAAGGTTTGTTTGTTATATCATCTCCTTCTCAATCCATTTTTTGAAGAATACATCAGCGATGTAGTAGCGATTATTATCCTCTTTGTCAATCATCTCCTTCTTCATTAAAAGATTGATGGAAGTCTGAACCGATGAAACGGCTCCCAGGTCATTATCTCTTACAAAATCACGCGAGAAAACATTCTCTCCGCCCGAAGAGGCGATTGCTATGAGTGTCCTCCTCTGGTGCAGGGGCAGAGTATTCCAGAGGGTAACATAAACCGCTGATTGTCCATCAAGTATTTTATTCATGGTTAGCGTAACCTCTTCAACGGAGACAGTTCTCCTATCCAGACAGTTATTCCATAATTCATGACATAAAAATTGAACGTTATATGGATAGTTCTCTGTTACGTCCAGGATTTCATCCAGCACCCCCGCCTCCAATGAAAATTCTGTTTCCAGGAACTTATCCTCAAGGAAAACTTTGAATTCCTCACTCGGGATTTTACCGAGACTCATTATCTTGCCCATATTATAGAACGCTCTTTGTTTATTGGAAATCATATCATAGATTAGGTGTCTTCTACTTCCCGCAAATAGATAGCCCACGCGATCGTGGTGTTGTAAACATGCACGCATTCCCTTCTCTATCATTTCTCCATTTAAATTCACTATCTCCTGAAATTCGTCAAACGCCACGATAAAATTCCTGCTCCTCTTTCTGGCTATTCGCTGTGGTGCCTCGTAGACTTCATCGAAAAGTTTCCCCGCTCTTCTCTCTCTCACTTCATAATCAATTTCGATAGATGGTCTACCATCAGGAGTGATAACTACCTTGGGATGAATGTTCGGAAAGAAATCCCTGATTAGTCTGCTAAACCTGTCAATTTTCGTTTCCGCCGCCCTTGATATCGCTTCGGTATATTGCTCCAGCAAACTTTTAAATGAGGATACCTTAAAAAGGTCTATGTAAGCGGTGTAAAAACCTTCCTTCTGTAATTGCTCAAGGGCATTCACGATTAAGGACGTTTTCCCGTATCTTCTCGGTGAAACCAGGAAGATGTTTTGACCATCTCTTAAGTCCCTCAGGATTTCCCCCAGCTCTATTTCCCTGTCCGCAAAATCCTTCCCTGTTACAACTTCACCGTATATAAAAGGGTTCTTCATTTTTTGCCACCATCTTATAAATAATTATTCTGTTAGTTATGTATTTATACGTAACGTATTTTTACGTACATGATGCATTGACAGTGTTGGTGAGGCTAAAGGGAGGTTGGCATGATAAGCAAATACCCTTTTTGAACTTGGAAAGAGAGTGTTTCCTCACCTCCTGCAATCATTAAAATTTAGAAACGAAACATTAGAGAACATTCAGGATATTATTTTATTTTATTTTATTAGGATCCACCTTGAAAGCCGAGCGGAACTGGGGACGTTGACATCCGGTCACGCGGAAGAATATCATTGAAAAGTATCTTTTATAGACGATTTTGGAATGACAGTTGAGGAGTTTAACGAGTTACGGTGAAAAAACAGGAGCCAGAC
The DNA here is from genome assembly GCA_016649585.1 of Methanosarcinales archaeon. Classification (GTDB taxonomy): domain Archaea; phylum Halobacteriota; class Syntropharchaeia; order Alkanophagales; family Methanospirareceae; genus JACGMN01. The sequence continues at coordinate 4,640 of JAENXH010000085.1, read as the reverse complement.
CTGAGCATCAAGAATAACCCTCGCTCGTGTTATTTTAAAAAGCTTTTCGGTTTATTCTTGAGCAATGTTGCTTTAGATGAGAAGAGAAAGGAAAGCGCGGGCAAAGAACAATAAATACGTGTTTAGCTAACCACAAGATTACACATAAGCCCCTTCTGGGCTTGCGGGGACATGGGGCAGAGCCCCATAATTTTCACGAGATTTTTTTTCTTTTAGCACAGGTTTTCTTTTTCCGCGAAGCGTTTTGATCAAACTTTCCTAAAGTTTGAAAAAGAAAAAGTGTAAAGAAAGCGCCAAGAATAGTTTTTTCGTTCCAAATCTACTCGATAACCTCCTCCAAAACCGCGATCACTCTATCTACTTGCTCTTTACTTATTACCAGCGGCGGCACTAACCTTATCACGTTATCCGCAGTGCAATTTATCAAGATTCCTCTTTCAAGCGCCTTCTCCACTATTTCACCACAGGGCTTCGTTAATTCTATTCCTATCATCAGCCCTTTTCCTCTTATCTCCTTCACTATTGATTTGATCCAGGTATCGTGAGCCTTTTCTATGAAATATTCGCCAAGCTCTCGTGACCGTTCCACCAACTTTTCGTCCTCTATCACAGTTATAGACGCTAATGCTGTTGCACACGCCAGTGGATTACCGCCAAAAGTCGAGCCATGCTCACCGGTTTCAAATTCTATCCCCTCTTTTGCAAGCATTGCACCGATAGGGAAACCCGCACCCAACGCTTTCGCCACGGTCATTATATCCGGCTCTACGCCTTCATGCTCCTTACCAAACCATCTCCCGGTACGACCAAACCCTGTCTGGATTTCATCCAAAATTAGCAGAACATTTTTTTCAGTGCATATCTCCCGTACCTCTTTCAAGTAGCCTGCTGACGGGACTATTACACCCGTTTCGCCCTGAATAGGCTCTAAGATGACTGCCGCAGTCTCATCATCTATCGCCTTTCTAATTGCTTCTGCATCGTTGTATCGCACAAATTTCACGCTCTTCAACAGTAAAGATTCAAATACGCTCCTGAATTTCGGTTCAAACGTTACACTCAACGAGCCGAGTGTTCTGCCGTGAAAGCTGCCTTCCGCAGCTATAAACTTGTGCTTACCGGTCACTTTACATGCCAATTTCAATGCCGCTTCTATGCTTTCCGCGCCCGAATTACAGAAAAACGTCTTAGCCATGCCCGTTATCGCGGATAGTTTCTCCGCAAGTTTCACCTGCGGCTCGGTATAATACAAATTCGAGACGTGCATGAGCTTATCCGCTTGCTCCTTTAGCGCAGCCACCACCACCGGATGGCAGTACCCGGCCACATTCACCGCAATGCCACCAACGCAATCAATGTACTCGTTGCCAAAAAAGTCCTTTACTATCGCGCCTTTGCCCTCTTTTAATACTATTCGCTGTCGCTTGTACGTTTGCATTATGTACCGCTTCTCTTTCTCTATAACCTCTTCCTGAGACGAAAACATTGTAATCACCATACTATCTTCTTCAACAATTCCCTTGGATTCTCTTCCATTACCTTTATCACTTCGCCGTGGTTTAATCCTGCACCGGCAAGGATTCGTGCACCTAGTTCTTTCGTTAGAAAATCCTCCGGTGAATGCAAATCAGAATTGAGCAATAATTTTGCTCCTACTTCTCGTGCAACCATCGCTACATGCCCGTTTGTCAGGCAATGACCCTTCCTTGACGTAATCTCAAGATAAACGCCATTTTCCTTCGCTATTTCCGCTTCCTCCTCACTGATAAGTCCGGGATGTGCGAGGATGTCCACCGAGGGATTGCTCACGGCTGCGCTGTTTGTACCGCTCTCTACAGGCTCCACTATCGTCTCGCCATGCACCACCACCAGTTCCGCACCCAGATCCTCGGCCTTTAATGCCAGTTTCCCTATCTTCTCCGGCGGGACGTGCGATATTTCCACGCCTATTATCACAGTTATATCGCCGCTGTTTGAGTTATCATGAAGCTCCAATTTCTTTAAACTACCCAGCACGTGCTCCACGTTCGTGAAGTCCACATGATCGGTTATTGCAATCGCTTCGTAACCTTTAAATACCGCTCTCCTTACCAATTCGCTCGGGATGAGCTCGCCGTCGCTGAGGAGAGAATGCGTGTGAAAATCATACATTGTTCTTTCAGCGCCCTCCGCTCTTAGTCTTAGATTTCTCACGCAGCTCTTTTATCCCTTTCGCAATCTCCCTTACTATCTCCGCTTTTTGACCACTTTTCGTTACTAACACTCTTCCGCTTTTCTCCCAGTGCGTCTTCGGATATGCTTTCTCTTTCTCCACCTCGGGCTCCAGGTTTAGCGTCCGCGCAACCTTTTCTATCTCCTCGGCCTTTGGCGATTTCACCGCATACTTTCGCGCTACTATCCGTCCTTCACTCTTCGTCTTCCCTGCCGTTAAATACGCAGGCCAGATGACCATCTTCTTTGCCATTTCATCAAATATTTGTATTTGTTCTTTACCTTTTCTTTTCCCTATTTAGTTTTGAAAAACGGCATCAATCTTTTCTTCTCAGTATTGCTTAATGAAGAAAAGAATCCCTCGCCTATTCTTTTACTAACGATTCCATCAAATGATCTTCCATCAAAACTTGCTAAGTATTCTATTTTTAGCATACTCATTATAGCAAGAGTGGTAGCATCTGTAAAGCTGACGCCTGCTTTATTAGGATACCTTTCAAAGAGGTCACAGCTTTTATCAAACAATTCTTCATTGATTATGATAATCGAAACGCTTTTACTGGCTATTATAGCCCTTAAAAATTGCAATGCTAAGAGTGGTTTCATCTTGGCCTTCAATAGTGTGCATGTTTCATCGATTATATAATCTGAGGCGTATATGCGACCCCATAAACCCCTGAATGCGGAAACATATATGGCTAACGCATCTTCGTGTAGTTTGTCATCAGCATTATAAGTGCCAAAGATAATTCCCGTGTCTAAAAATATACTCAAAATTACTCACCCACGCCGTATAGATATTTATCCATCTTCCTGGCATCTGTCTTCCCATAATGCCCAACACTTTCAAGCAGGAGTAGCATTGGTTCTTCTTCCTCTTTTTTGTCCTTCTCAAGTTTTGTTTTATCCACACCGGGGATTTTTATTGTAGCTTCGCTCATAGTAGCTTATTATGAAGTGCATGTAAATAAATATTCGTATCATGATTTTACCAAAATGTCTTCACGCTTTTTCTTGAGCGCTTTTTAAAAGAGTTTGAGCAAAGAAACTCTTTATTCCTCCCAAAGCCGAATTGCCGGTATCCAACAACCTTTCTTTGAAAAGAAAGCTTGACCAAAGAAACTTGGAAAAGAGGCTTCCAGCCCTTACCCCTCTATTATTCTAATCTTATCGCTGGAATCCAGTTTGTGTATTTTTTCCCATTCGCATCTACGAACTCTTCGCACGTGATTGTTCCACTGGCTACTTCTAACTCATCAGTATGGTGAATCTGCGGATACGAGCCAGTTTTCATCGTGTAATTGTAGGTTTCGTTTTCTATCAATGTGAACGTTTCATTGAAGGATATATTGTGCCAGTCGCCTATGTAGCCGTTCCAATGGGCTTCTGCAATTTCTGTTCCGTTTGAATAAGAGATAGCAGCGTATTCGGTATGCCCCCCGGTTCCCGGGCAGGGATAGGTGTAAAGCGTGGATACCGTAATCGTGTGGTTCAGTGTTATTGTGCCGGTGTGATTGCCGGCGATGCTTGGGTAAGTTCCGTTGCCAGTATCAAAAGCCGCTCCAGAAACAGTTATATCAACAGTATCATTCACTCCCGCATCAATATCTGTAACTTTGATCATATATGTTCCTGTATCGTTAAAATAAGCGGTATATGTTCTAATGCCATCACTATCTATCGTATCGTTGAATGGAATGGAACAAGTAAATGGATTATCTCCGATCCCCATTGGAAATATTGTATGTGCCGGGTCTGAACTGTCAATCGTTATATTATGAGTGGATATGCCCATTACCGTCAGTTTATCCCATTCAAATTTAGCTAACTCACATTTTTCTGCCTCTATGGCAATAGCGGGCTTAAATAATGTTACTACTACAGATGCATTGCCTGAATTATCTGCAGCATCGTATGCTGTCACCGTTATGATGTTCTCTCCCTCTTGTAAACCCACCGTCCAGTTAAATGAGACGTTGGTACTGGCATTGGAAGGATAATCACAACTTCCGCCACATATCTTCTCATAACATTGTGCGTAACACACACTTACAATACCAACATCATCAGTTGCATAGCCTGTTAGTGTCACGTTCGGTGTGCTGACAATTGATCCATTTACAGGAGTGATAATTGTTACTACAGGAGAGGTTGTGTCATTTACAACATCCATCCAGATCGGGTTCGTGTAACAACGATATTGTTCGCCGTTTGTTGTGTTTGAGTATGCTTCAATACGGTAATAGCATGATTCGTTTGGCGCTATTATCAATTCATGTTCATCGCAAAGCGGGTCTTTTCCAATAGAAGATGGTTGTATTATTGTGACGTTGGTTTCCTCAGTTCCATTAATCACCCCTTTCTTCACAGTGATAGTGGTTATATCGCCGAATTCTTGCGTGCTGTTCCACTGAACGCAAAGTGTGGCA
>JAENXH010000084.1 GCA_016649585.1 Methanosarcinales archaeon | reverse complement strand
GTTTGTTCAGAATGAGGAGTATGAAAGCAAGCTAAGGAAGATAGAACTACTCTTGGATAAAGACGCATCCAGAAGAGAGATTATCTCTGAATTGGGTAATGGAGAAGCAGCATTTAACTCTGTACCTACCGCTATCTATTCATTTCTCCGCTTTGACCATTTTGAGGATGGTGTTGCCTATGCGGTGAGCTTGGGTGGCGATACTGATACTATAGGGGCTATGACGGGTGCGATAAGCGGTGCTTATTATGGCGAAGGGGGGATTCCAAACGATTGGATAACGCAGTTAGAAGACGGAGAGAAAGGTAAGAGTTATATAAAGAGGTTGGCTGAGGCGTTATACCACTGCAAAGGATTATAATCCAAACGGCTCATAAAGTTAAGTGTAAGAAGATGGCACGGTTACAAAATGATGATGATATTCAAAGCACTGAGTAGTAAAACGAGGATGGAGATGCTGAAGCTTTTGATGAAGACCGATTATCATGTATCCGGCTTGGCAAAAGCGTTAGGTATATCAGTGCCCGTGGCCGCGAAGCACGTCAGAATTTTAGAGGATGCGGAACTGGTGAACCGTAAGACGTTCGGTAAGACGCACGTGTTAACGGTGAACAGGGCGAAGCTGTATGATGCAATGGAGACGTTTAGCGAGGATTATGAAATAGAAGCGCGAAAAGGAACAAGCATACTGGATGCGTTAAAGGACGTTTCTGGAATAGGGATAAAGAAGATAGGGGATAAAGAGTTCATAGCATCAATAGACGGTGAGGAGGGTTTTTACATCTATGAAGTGAATGGTAAATCCCCTAATATGCCGATCAATGAGTATACAATGGTGCAAGGAGGAGAGATAGAAATAAAACGATTGGTTCCTGTACTTAAGAAGCGGGTGAAGGTAACGGTACCGGTAAAAAGTAAGACTAAAGAGGAAAAGTGATACTATTTTTTATTTTCTATTCCTTTTCGTCTCCCGCCTACCTAAGCTGATAGTACAATTTGATAATCTTAGAGAACATGCGAAGCCCGTCCTTAAAGGTTTCTACCTTCGTATCCCCTTTTTCATCCCATTTTATCGGAATTTCCTTTACCTTACAACCCTTCCTCTGTGCACGCACCAGCAGTTCTGTATCCCAAAACCACAGTTCATCTTCCACCTTCTCTAAGATATTCAGCAACGACTGTCTTCGAAAAGACTTAAAACCGCATTGATGATCTCTTATCTTTGATTTAAGAACCGTTCGCACCAAGAGATTATAAACGGTGCTCATTACCGTCCGCTTAAAAGATCTGGTTACTTCACTTCCTTTTAACAGCCTTGATCCGATCGCAAAATCGTAGCCTTCACTCCTGATTGCCTCTACGAGTTCTTCCAAGTGTTTCATGTCAGTAGAGAGATCCACATCTATGAACGCGATAATGCCCCCATTAGCCTGCGTAAAAGCCCTACTAAGCGCCTTACCTTTTCCCAATCTCTCTGCGCCATGGATATGTAGCACACAAAGCTCTTCCGCTTCTATCCGCCTCGCTATTTCAGCCGTGCCATCGGTGCTCCCATCTTCCGCAATGAGTATCTCAAAAGAGGACGAGATTTTATCAAGAGATTGCTTCGTTTGCTTCACGGCCTCCGCTATTCTCTCTGCTTCATTATGCGCCGGAAGCACAACCGAGATCTCTATTTCCCCTTTCATTTCATTTGTTGTCTTACATACCCCGAGCCGCCGAAGCGGCGTGAGAATCCAAGAATACGGATAACACAGTCAATTATTTATTTAAAGACAGGTAAATAACGATAGACGGATGTGTGGAATAATAGGATACGTGGGGAATAGAAAAGCGTCTACGATACTCCGTAAAGGCTTAAAAAATCTTGAATACCGGGGTTACGATTCGGCTGGAATAGCTACGAGTCACGCCACCGGTCGCATTGAGGTAAGAAAGAGCGTGGGGGAAATAGGAGAAATAGAGCGGAGTTTAAATTTTGAGAGCATCGAGGGGAATATAGGGATAGCGCACACGAGATGGGCAACCCACGGAGCAGTTACCGATGAAAATGCACACCCCCATACGGACTGCGAGGGGAAGATAGCGATTGTCCATAACGGGATAATAGAGAATTATAGAGAGTTGAAAGAGCGGCTTATCAGCAAAGGACACAGATTCACAAGCGACACTGATTCTGAGGTAATAGCGCACTTAATAGAGGAGAATTCAGGATACGGATTTGAAGATGCATGCACGAAGGCGTTTAGCAGTTTAGAGGGTAGTTATGCGATTCTGGCCGTTAAAGAAGATGAAGGGAAGATAGTAGGCGCCCGAAAAGACTCGCCTTTAGTGCTTGGCATAGCGGAACATGGCATATTCTTAGCCTCTGACATACCTTCATTCTTAGAATGGACGAATAAAGTCATGTATTTAAACAATTACGACTTTATCATCGCGGAAAAGGGGGGAGTTAAAGTTTACAATGAAGGAAAAGAGGTAATACGTCAAATAGATACGGTAGGCTGGAATATCGAAGAAGCGAAGAAGGGCGAGTTCAAGCATTTTATGATGAAAGAGATGAGCGAGCAGGCGGAGACAGTCATGAGGGCGCTACAACAAGATGAGAATACGGTGCGGGACATTGTAGCTGAAATAAATAATGCTTTGGGTGTATTCTTCGTTGGATGCGGTTCGAGCTATCATGCATGCTTGGCAGGTAGCTATCTATTCTCCAGGATAGCAAAAGTGCATGTAAATCCTGTTTTAGCGTCGGAATTCGAGAATTATGAGCATTTCTTAACTGATAGAACATTGGCATTTGCAGTATCGCAATCAGGAGAGACGGCGGATGTGCTTTTTGCGGTGAGGGCTGCTAAGAGTAAGGGGAGCAAAGTGATTGGCATAACGAACGTCATGGGCTCTTCGCTCACTATGGAAGGACATGCTCTCATAATGATGAATTCAGGTCCTGAGATATGTGTTCTATCAACAAAGACCTATACATCTCAGGTTGTTTTGATGACCATGCTTGCATACGCAGTTGCAGGGCAATACGAAGAAGGGTTGAAGAAAATTGGGGGCTTATATCTCGACATATACAACTTAACTTCAAGGACAATGAGGGACTCCTTGGCGAAGCTTGCAGAGATTTTGCGTGATAAGTGGGACATATACCTCATTGGAAGAGGACTTCAGTACACAACCGCTCTGGAAGCAGCGCTGAAGATAAAAGAGGTTTCCTACCTACATGCAGAGGCATTTGCAGGTGGGGAGCTCAAGCACGGTCCTCTGGCTTTGATTGAAGAGGGAACACCGTGCATCGTGTTCGTATCCGCGGAAAACAAATCGAAGATCTTATCGAATGCCGAGGAGGTTAAAAGCAGAGGTGGGTATATCATAGGTGTCTCTTCGGAGCAGGATGACTTATTCGATTTTTGGATAAAGGTTCCTGAAGCGGAAGAGCTGAATCCAATAGTTCAAATTATACCGATGCAGGTTCTTGCGTATGAACTTGCTGTTTTGAGAGGTCTCGACCCGGACAAGCCGCGCAATCTCGCTAAAAGCGTTACGGTAATTTAGTTTAGCTTAGTTAACCATGAGCATATTCAAAGCATATGACATACGGGGCATCTATTCTTCGGAGATTGATGAGCGTGTGGCATACCGGATAGGCGCGGCATTTGGCACTCTTAACTATGGTAAGATTGCCGTAGGATGTGATACCCGGTTGAGTGGTCCGCAATTGAAAGAGCATTTCATTAAAGGGGCGATCTCAACTGGTTCTGAGATTTTAGATATAGGTGTTGTTACAACGCCGGTAGTGGTTTTTGCGATTGAACACTTCAACTGTGATGGGGGCGTAAACATAACGGCGTCTCACAATCCCAAAGAGTATAATGGCTTTAAGTTGTTCGACGCAAATGCAATGCCAATAAGCTATGAGTCCGGGATAGGCACGCTGAAGGAGATTTTTGAGAGCGAAAACTATCGTAAGGGCAAAGGCTATTCTTCAACGCTCGCTATCAAAGAGGATTACATTAACTTTATCCTTGCACTTGTGCTTGCGCGCATGAAGATTGGAAATCGTTTTTCAGTCGTTATAGACGGCTCAAATGGCGCTGCTGGATTATATGCTCCTGAGATATATAGAAGACTTGGTATGACGGTCAATGAATTGAACTGTACGGCGGATGGTAATTTCCCGGGTCATGATCCGGATCCGTCGAAAGAAGAGAATTTGTTAGATGCCAAAAGCAGAGTTAAAGAAGCTGGAGCAGATCTTGGCTTTGTTTACGATGGTGACGGTGATAGATTAGCGGTTATTGATAAGGATGGAACTGCCGTAGAATCGAGTAGGATTTTCTCGCTTTTAGCCAGGTTTCTACTGGAAGAGAAGCCCGGGGCGAAGATTGTCCATGATGCACTCATGTCTGGAATGGCGATTGATACCATAAAGAGATATGGTGGACTGGCGATTCCATGCAGAGTGGGCCACACGTATATAGCGCAGAAGATGATGGAAGAAGCTGCTGAACTCGGTGGCGAACTCTCCGGGCATTACTACTTTAAAGAAACCTTCTTCGCGGACGATGCGATACTTGCAAGCCTTAAAATTATTGAGCTAATTTCACAGGAAGGGAAAAGATTGTCAGAGCTTATCAAGGATTTCCCTGACTATGTATCTGAAAATATTCGCATTTCCGTGAAAGAATCTGAGAAGTTTTCGTTTATAAAGAAATTAAAGGAGGAATTGGAGAGAGAGGGGTATTTGCTGGATTGTCTCGATGGTGTCAAAGTTATCTTTGAAGATGGATGGGCTCTTTTCAGAGCTTCTAATACGGAGCCGAAAATATCCATTGCATACGAATCGAAAGATAAAGAAGAGTATAATAAGATAAAGAAGTTTGTACAGTCTATAATCGAAAGGGTACCACAGTAAAGTAAGCGAGAATGAAAGGGATAATACTTGCCGCGGGTAAGGGGAAGAGATTAGAACCACTCACGGATTATAAGCCGAAAGCAATGCTTCCGGTATGCAATAAACCGCTGATTGAGTATCAAATTGAGCTGCTGCGAGAGCATGGGATTGAGGATATAGCAGTAGTTGTAGGATATTTAAAAGAACAAATTGACTTCAAGGATGTAAAAGTCTATGAAGATAAAATGATACAGGGGACGGCAACGGCGTTGCACGCGGCAAAGGATTTCATTGACGATGATTTCATTCTTATTTATGGCGATCTCTTCTTCGATATCACGAACTTTCACGAGATGACGGAAGACGAGAACGCAATTGCCGTTGTCAAGGTGGAAGACGTTTCGAGATATGGCGAGGTTGTGTTTGAAGACGGACGGTTAAAGGGAATAAGGGAGAAAACGGGATTTGGAGAAGGATTTATCAATGCTGGAATATACCACTTCACGCCTTCGATATTGGATTTAGTGGAGAGGACGAACGAAAGTGCGAGAGGCGAATACGAGCTGACTGATGCTGTTCAGATGCTGAACACGAAAGAGAAAGTACGAGTTGTTCCTTTGAATGGCTATTGGAACGATATAGGTTACCCATGGGACTATATAGACGCTAACATGCACATGCTTGAGCGAATAGGATTTGCGGTAGGCGAAAACACGGAACTGTGGGATTCCGCAGTAATAAAGAAACCCGCAATCATCGGAAAGGATTGCGAGATAAAGAATTGCGTTATCGATCACTCAGTTATCGGAGATAATTGTGTTGTTGGTGAATTTGCTATTGCAAAGCGAAGCGTGGTGATGTCCCATTCTCATGTTCCTCACCTGAACTACGTCCCCGATTCCGTCATCGCAGAGGGCTGCAATTTAGGTGCGGGAACAAAGATAGCGAATTTGAGATTTGACGATAGGAATGTGAAGATGAGCATAAAAGGAGAGAGGATAGATTCAGGTAGGAGGAAGTTAGGAGCAATCATGGGGTATAACGTTAAGACAGGAATAAATGCTTCAATCTATCCCGGGGTTAAGATAAGTAGTGGTAAATGGATAGAAGCGGAGACGTTGGTGAGGCGGGATTTATAATGTTGTAGCCGCGAGGTATTGTAATCTAATGTGAACATTTATATATGCGGATAGAATACGAATAGATATACGATGAAGACAAAAACAATCAGGCTTAAAGAGAAGTTTGCAGATGAATTGGCGAGAATAGTGGAGATAGAGGGTAAAACGGAGTCTGAGACAATCCGTGAGATCTTTGACTTTGGACTAAGGGGACGTCACAGAATAAGTGTGCCAAGTTCATGACGATGGATAGATAGTATAGTTCCATTCTCCATGGAAGTCATCGCATTTAATGTTG
>JAENXH010000083.1 GCA_016649585.1 Methanosarcinales archaeon | reverse complement strand
CGGAATTGATAGTAAGTTAGTCGAGCAGGATTATGCAACTTGGGAGCGGGCATTTATTAGCCGGGAGAATGCAATAACCTGCAACGAGTTGCAGCAAAATCCAGAGCACTATGTGGTCTCTATGAGCCTCTGGGAGATAAATCAGCTCACAGATATCCAACCAGAAGCGGCTATCTGGATAAAATCGTCCTGTGAACCGTTCAGTGACGAGATGTTATTGGATGAAGCAAGAAAGAGGAACTGGTTAGAGCATTTTGGTATAAAAGATTATTTTGCTCATGCTTCCGGTCATGCTTCTGGCGCTGAACTAAAGGCAATTATCACAGAGATAAATCCAGATCGGGTGTTTCCTGTGCATACGGAGCACCCGGAGATGTTCCAGGAGTTCTTCAGGAACGTGGAGTTGGTGGAACTGGGGAAGAAGTACACCTTGTGATGGACGTTACCAGAGCAGTACCTTACAGATGATAACGGTTTTTTATGATTTCGTTTCCACATGAAACCGCACTAAGAGCAGGCGTGGAAAAACTTATAACTTCTCATGCTATTATAAACATACTTACGATGTCTTCTACTTCGCTCTACCACAAAACGTTAAAAGACAAATTAGCGAAGGAGCTGAAGATAGCGAAAGAGGCGAGGAAAAAGGGGTTGGACCCCGCACCAGCTCCTGAAATAAAGATTACGAAAGACCTTGCAGAACGCGTGGAGGCACTCATCGGCATAAAAGGCTTGAGTACGAGGATACGCGAATTAGAGCGCGAGGGGCTGGGTAGAGAGGAGATAGCGTTACGAATAGGCTCCGACTTCGCGGACGGCAAATTTGGTACGTATAAAAGGCTTGAGATCATAGAGAACGCAGTGCGAGCCGGTGTGGCGATACTCACAGAAGGTGTGGTTGCAGCGCCTATAGAAGGAATAGCGCGTGTTGAGTCAGATAGAAACGATGACGGAAGCGAGTACATAAAAATATTTTATTCCGGCCCGATAAGAAGTGCTGGAGGGACTGCGCAGGCGCTCTCGGTATTAGCCGCAGATTATATAAGGCGGAAAGTGGGATTTGCGGCGTATCAGCCGAGAGAAGAGGAAGTAGGACGGTACGTTCTGGAAGTTTCGGTCTATGAGCGGATAAGTGGCTTGCAATACACTCCGAGCGATGAAGAGATAAAGGAGATCGTGAGAAGTTGCCCCATTTGTATTGACGGTGATCCTACTGAAGATGTAGAAGTGGGGGGCTATAAAGGCCTCGGACGGGTCGCAACAGATAAAGTACGGGGTGGAATGGTGCTTGTACTCACTGAAGGGGTAGCAATGAAGGCACCGAAGATCAAGCGACATGTTGATAGACTCGGACTCGAAGGATGGGATTGGGTAACAAAGCTGGCCAAATCAAAGGGCGAGAAAAAAAAGAAGAGTTTCTTATCAGATTTAATAGCGGGAAGACCCGTATTTGGACGTCCATCGGCAAAGGGTTCGTTCAGCCTTCGATACGGGCGTGCACGCAATACAGGGCTTGAGGCGGTCGGGTTAAACCCTGTTACAATGTCTTTGCTTGAATTCACCGCGGCAGGGACGCAGATAAAGCCGGAACTGCCCGGTAAAGCGGGCTGTGTTGTCCCTGTTGACTCTATTGAGGGGCCGACTGTGAAATTGAAAGATGGCTCACTCGTCAGATTAGACGCTCAAACTTTAGATACGTTTGGAAAAGAAGTTGCAGAGATAGTAGATTTGGGGGAGATACTCATTGATTATGGTGATTTTTTGGAAACCGGCCATCGGCTAATGCCCGGGGCATACGCGCATGAATGGTGGTTAAAGGAATTGGAAGTGATCGCAAAGGATGAGGCGGCGAGATGGCGTTTGAAAACGCCGAGTCAAGCAGAAGCAATAGAGATTGCGTCCCGCTATGCGATGCCACTCCATCCTGCGTATACCTATCTGTGGGAGGACGTAACTGAAGAGGACAAGGACTATTTGGCGGATTGCATCTGCAAAGAAGGGAGTAGGGACGAAAAAACGTTCTTTATTCTCAATGACGGTAGAGTAAAGCGTATTCTGGAGGATTTGCTTGTCCTGCATCAAACGTCAGTTAAAAAAGGCTTTTTAGCAATAGACGAGCCAAGTGCTTTGTTACGATGTTTAGGAATAACCGAAGATTTAAAAAGAGACGAATCGGTGCGGATAAAGACGAGGAATAAAGCACCGACACGAATCGGTATGAGGATGGGACGACCGGAGAAATCGAAAGAAAGAAGAATGAAACCCGCTCCTCATTCGCTATTTCCACTTGGCGAATATGGCGGGAAGAACAGGTCACTGAAGGAAGCATTAAAGAGTAAAGTAATAGAGGTGGAACTGCAAGCTTTAGGACGAGTTGACCACAGTATAAACAAAACCAGGGATAAGAACCGGGATACGAAAAAGAGCATTGATTTAGAGCGTTATTACCAGAAAACGATGAAAGGAATGGGTGAGGATTACACCAACTCTAATAAACTGGATGTGAAATGCGTAAAAGGTCTTATTTCAAAGCAGAAAGTGGCTGAGCATCTTGGAAAAGGGATATTACGGGCGAAGCATGATGTGTTCGTGTTTAAGGACGGCACGATACGCTACGACTTTACGAATTTGCCACTTACGCATTTCAAACCCGGAGAAATAGGCTTGGATGTAGAAAAAGCGCGGGAGTTAGGATATTCACAGGACATAAACGGCGAGGAGTTACAGACCGACACGCAAATAGTAGAACTCAAGCAGCAAGATATCGTTATATCTGTTGACGCTGCATCATATTTACTGAGGGTATCGCAATTTGTGGATTCGTTGCTCACTCAATTCTACGGCTTATCGCCTTATTACGGAGCGTCATGCAAAGAGGACCTCATAGGGCAACTCGTGCTCGGATTGGCACCGCACACCTCTGCCGGAATATTAAGCAGGATAATAGGATTCACTACGGCTTCGGCTTGTTATGCGCATCCGTTTTTCCATGCTGCAAAACGCCGTAATTGTGACGGTGACGAAGACTCAGTCCTCCTTCTACTGGATGCGCTGCTTAATTTCTCGTTATTCTTCCTACCTGAGAAAAGGGGCGGCAAGATGGACGCTCCTCTTGTGCTCATTCCGTTCCTCAATCCAAAGGAGGTGGATAAAGAAGCACATAACGTTTCAACAGCACGCGAATATCCACTGGAGTTCTACGAGGCGGCTTGCGCGGGTAAGCATCCAAAAGAGGTGGAGATAGAGACGGCATCGAGTAAAATAGTAAAACCGAGGGATGCTTACGGATTTGGTTATACGCATGAGACCACCGATATCGCCGCTGGTCCGTTAAATTCGTTGTATAAGCAACTGGGCACAATGGTAGAGAAAATGGAGGCACAACTACGATTAGCGAGGATGATACGAGCGGTGGATGAGTGTGAAGTCGCGGAAACCGTTATAAAAAACCATTTCCTTCGTGATATAAAAGGGAACTTCCGTGCGTTCGGTTCACAGAAGATGAGATGCAGCAAATGTAACGCAAAATACCGGAGGATACCGTTGGGTGGCATATGCAAGAAGTGCGGCAGTAAGATACTTCCTACTGTGCATGCAGCAAGTATAAAAAAGTATCTTGACGTCTCGTTACGGATCGCAAACGAGTACCACATATCGGCTTACACGAGACAACGGCTGGAGCTGTTAGATAAGGACGTGAATTTGCTCTTTCCCGCTGCAGAGGAGAAGCAGAAAGCATTATCAGATTTTATGTAGCAATAAGGGGCCAGACCCCCCTTATCAACCCACCCAACCAAAAATTTTAGAAAAAAGTAAAAGTGCTAAGGAAACAGAGATATTGTGTCAAAAAAGAAAAATGGGGGAAAAGGTTGACTCCTTCCCTTTTGTTTGTATATAAATTACCCTAAAGTTTTTACACCTCTACTCTATCGTCTGGTTTAGTTTTTTTGTTCTTGCGTTGTGCGTGTCAAAGATTCGTTTCCATTCAATCATAAACCCTTGGCCTTTTATCAATTTTTATTATACCTATTAAATTGTCCCTATAATCCACTTCATAGAGTATCCTGTAATCTCCTACTCGTACTCTAAATAAACCTTTAGAGCCTTCAACTGCTTTTGTATCGTGAATAATCGGATCTTCCCTGAGTTTTTCTATCTTTTCTATTAACCTTTTGATGAGGACTTTGTCTGCTTTCTTCAGAAATTTTTTTGATCTGTTGGAATAGTCCAGATTAAACCTCATAAGCATAACTCTTTTTTAAGCTCTTCGTGCGATGTTAATTTTCCTTCTGATTTTTCTATGTTATACTCTTGCAATGCCTTATAGTCGTCTTCCGTCATTATGCTATCTATATCTACCATATGCTTTTTTATCTCCAGTAGTTCCCTCTTTACAAATTCCAGGTCTTTGTGTATTAGTTCCAATGTTACGTTTTCCATCTTTTCTCACCTCCTTTCCTGTCTCGGGTTCCTTTCATCATTTACCAATCCACGACCATTTCAATCTTAGTTGTACTTATAATTCTTATAACTTTAAACTTTTCTTTGTAAAGAACGCTTGCTACGAAATAAAGGGCTGCCCCGTAAGGGGCCAAGCCCCTCTTACCAACCCTCCTAACCACAAAGAACTTAGTTTTGGATTGAACCTTTTTTAAAGGTTTGACTTATCAACTCCCAGCCAAAAATTTTAGAAAGAAAAAAAGTGCTAAGCAAACTTTCATAAGAGTAGCGATATATATATATATTGTAATGGATGCTTCACAGATACAGATGAACACTAAGCTTTTGCGTGGGATTCTTCTTACCCTTCTTCTCCTGTGCATTGCAGGTGCTCTGCTTGCACCGGGTGGAGGAGCGGTTAACGACGACGAGAAAGTAATTTACGTGTTGAGAATAGAAGGCACGATTACAGAAGGCACAGCCATATATGTGGTAGAAGGCTTACAAGAAGCAGAGGAAATGGGTGCGGAAGCGGTATTGATCGAGCTCGATACGCCCGGGGGACTCGTTGCGTCCACGCTGAAAATAACAGAGGCAATACTGAATTTAGACGTGCCGGTGATCACGTATGTGGCACCGAAAGGCGCGATAGCGGCATCTGCTGGTTCTTTTATCCTTATCTCCGGGAATATCGCTGCGATGGCACCTGGAACGACTACCGGTGCGGCAATGCCGGTCGAGATAGGTGTGGAAGGTAGAAAGGCAGCGGATAATAAGACCATAAACTTCTTCGCCGGACATGTAGAGAGTATCGCTGCTTCGAGAGGTAGAAACGCAACGCAAGCCAAACGCTTCGTTACCGATAACGACGTGCTCAATGAAAATACCGCATTAGAACGAGGAATAATTGAACTCATCGCAGAGAATGAAAACGAGCTTTTAAACACGGTTGACGGCATGACCGTAAAAATAGGGGATGAGAACAGGACGTTAGCGACAAAAAACGCTCCGTTATATATAAAGCAAAAAACGGTGCGGTCTTCTTTATTAGAAACGCTGAGCGATCCTCAAATAGCGGTTATTCTGCTAATGGTTGGCATATATGGCATTATTTTTGGGTTCATGGCTCCGGGGACATACGTACCGGAAATGATCGGTGCGATATGCCTGATCTTAGCGCTGTATGGAATGGGGCTTTTCGAGGTAAACGTGTTTGGCGTGCTTTTGATACTTATCGCGGTTATCTTATTCATTGCAGAGGCGCTTACGCCTACCTTCGGGATACTCACTACCGGAGGTGCGGTATGCTTGATAATAGGTGCTTTGATATTACCGAAAGAGCCTTTTCTCTTTAGCCCCCAGTCAGGATGGTTTGAAGGTTTCTTGCTGACTATAATCGGCATTGCGGTGGCATCCGCAGCTTTTTTCTTCTTTGCCATGGGCGCGGTGTTGAAGACGAGAAAACGAAGAGCAGAAGTAGGTGGTGAAGTGCTTATCGGGAAAGTAACGAGGGCTGAGACTGAAATTAACGATGATGGGGGCACGATAAAACTGCGTGGTGAAATCTGGAATGCTCGAACCTTGGCGGGAGAACGGATAACCAAGGGCGAAAAAGTGGAAATAATAGACCGCGAGGGATTAACGCTGATCGTTAAAAGGAAAGAAAGTTAGGCAATAGCCAATAGGCAAATAGGGATTCGGCAAATGAATCCGTCCCCTTTTGGCTATTCCCTATTCCCTATTTGGCTGCTAAAGAAATCGTGAGGCGACAGATGGGCATTCTACTCGGTGCGCCGGTTTGGTATGGGAACAGACCATTCAAGAAGACGATAGAAGAGCTTTACAAACTCGAACTGGACTATTTCGAGTTTTCTCTGGATT
>JAENXH010000082.1 GCA_016649585.1 Methanosarcinales archaeon | reverse complement strand
GCCCACGCTTATGCGTTCCTTCACGACAAATATCGGATAAAATCCGATATTTGTCGTGAAGGAACGCATAAGCGTGGGCTGAGAGTGCCGTGACATCTAACTCGCCCTTGAACGCTCGTTTGTTCAGCGTTTCTATGTCCTCAACCACCTGTTCTATCTCGAGATTGGCAAGGATTTTGCCGCTGAGCATTCCATAAAACATGAATGCGTCGTCCGCATCGGGTGTGTGTGCTACGAGCATGGTTTAGTATAATGTACGGGAGGTATAAAAAGGGGCTGCAACCATAGTGAAAAAACATCGAGAGAGACCCATTTTCTGGAATATTTGTTAGCCGAAATTGGGACTGAAATGTATTTGAACGTAGTCCGCAATCATGCCAAAAAACCATCTTCGTGAAATATCCAAGAGTTGTTGGGCATAAAAGCTCGAAGACGACAGAAAGATATATACGCATGTGAGTAATAAGGATATAGGCAAGATTAAAAGTCCATTGGATAACTTACAGATAAGGAGTGGGGAAGATGATTAAAGATAGAGAAGTTCGATCAGAGGGATGGATATGCGAACTATGTTCGGATATATCGCCAAATTTGAAGGATATACGAACCAACTTTGGATATACTACGTTATATTCAATTTCCTCGTGGCGCAAAAGGTTTTATACTCTCAAATTAATTATATATGTTAAAAGGAGGTAAAAAATGACTTACTTAAAAGCATTTATAGCAGGACTTACTTTTCCAGCAACAGTTTTTCCACTGGTACTTCTTGCGCTTTGGTCAGCTGGAAAAATTGCTATCTTAGAGATACTGCCTATATACTTAGCTCCTTTGATCTGGGGCGTCTGGAATGTTCTATACTTTGCGGTCGGTAAGAGATGTCCAGTCAAGAACCAAAATCTTAGATTGTGGGTAACAGGAGCAGTCTTAGGTTTTCTGCTTGCGTTATGTGTTGTTTTCGTATTCAAGGCTCCTTCCGTGTTATTTGGCATTACAGGTTACTTGCAATATGTGCCATTAGCTATGATTACAATAATTTACAGCATACTCTGGAGATACGTTGTTAAATACTTTAATTCTCTGCTTGGATTAAAGGATTGGTAATCTAAAATTAAGGAAGTAAAAAGTAAGAAAGTGCTATAAGAAGTAGCGCCACGAGGAAACTCTTCGTCGCTTACGCTCCTTGTCCTCATTAACATTCAGAGAATATAACAGCCGTTTTACGGAAAATCTACGCTACGCTTGATTTTCCCAAATTCGCTTTCAGCGAACTTCGTAAAACGGCATACGTTATCGGAATTTCCCAAGCTACTCAGTCACAATCACACAATCTCATAATACGTATCCCGCTGCGCTACGGGTCTGCCAACCGATTCAACCGCCTTTATGATCTCCTCAACCTTTGCCGGTCTGTACTCCTTCCCAGCCGCGGTTACCACGTTCTCCTCGAGTATCGTGCCGCCAAAGTCGTTTGCACCGAAAAACAACGCCAATTTGTCCACTTCAAAGTCCTGCGTGAGCCACGACGCCTGCACATTCCTTATAGAATGCAGAACAATCCTTGAAATCGCTAATACCTGCAAATATCTCGTTACCGCTACTGGCTCTTTTATAACGTCGTAGAGTTCCGTGTTCTTCGGCTGAAACGTCCAGGGGATGAACGCCGTGAAGCCTTTCGTTCTGTTCTGCAAATCCCGTATCTTGAAGAGATGTTCGATTATATCTTCGTTCCGTTCAATATGCCCGAACATCATTGTCGCCGTTGTTTTCATTCCCATCTTGTGTGCAGTCTCCATTACGTGAAGCCAGCCGTCTGCACTGACTTTGTCCGGGCTTATAACCGTTCGGACATGATCGCAGAGGATCTCCGCGCCTCCACCGGGTAAACTATCAAGCCCCGCACCCCTCAACCTTTCAAGTGTTTCTCTTACACTCAGTCCTTCGGTCCTCGCAAGGAAATCTATCTCAGGTGGCGAGAGACTGTGAAGCTGCACATCCCGGAATTTACGTTTTATCGCCGAAAATAAATCCTCAAACCATTCAATACCTATTTCAGGGTTGATACCACCTTGAATGAGAATTTGCGTACCACCAACATTAACCGTTTCCTCAATCTTCTTCAGGATCTCGTCCTGCTGCAAAACGTAACTTTCTTCTTCTGTTTTAGCATAAAATGCGCAGAACTTGCAGCGCGCTTCACATCGGTTCGTGTAGCTTATATTCCTATCAATAACGAATGTAACGAGCTCTCCACATCTCTTTCGCCGTATTTCATCTGCAATTCCACCAATAACCGGCAAAGGCAGGTCAAACAGGTGCAATGCCTCATCAAAACTCAAATCTACTCCTTCGATGTTCTTCTGCACATAGCCGTTCCAGTCAGAGTAATCCGTATTCATGGCACTTCTCCTCAAACAGTTCGAGCCCCCTCCTCTCTTGAACTCCCAGCCGGTATGTGAGTGTTTTGAAATACACCGCAAGAAATTCCTTTGACAGTTCATACTTACCCGCCGCTTCCTCCGCAATCGCATCAATGTTCTCCTCCCCCCACCTGATCGATTCCATAACCGTTCTGTTAACTTCACTCATATCCCGCTCTTTCAGCGATGTGGCAATCCCGAAGACCATTGGATAGCCCGTTAAATCACGCCATTCCTCCCCTAAATCCATAACAACGCTGTATTCCGACCTTGCTTTGAGTGCTTCATCACCAATCACGAGTGCATGTGGGCATCGCTTGAGTAACTCGCTTGCTTTGCTTTCATCCACGGGTACAACCTCGTTTTTCAGCCCCCGCTCCCGCAAAATGATTTTAAGCAGATTGATCGAGGTACTTGTTTGATTTGTTACCGCAATACACTGGTTATCAAGCATCTTTCCTTCTGAAACGACAATAACACTCAGAACGCTATTCTTCGAGGCGACGCAGAACTCATAACTTCTCAACTTATTCTTATTTTTGAGATAATAGAACGAAGGGACAGGGGCAAAATCTATTTCCCTTTTTTCAAACATCATGGCAAGATTTCTCGGTGATGCTTCGATTACTTCAGTCCCGTTCTGCGCAAGCCGGTAATAGGGCAAGAAGTTATTTGCGAACCCGAATTTGCCGATTCTTATCTTCATGAATACACCCTCAAAATATTGTAAAAAGTGTCTCTTTCTGCGGGTGTTTTGTTAGTACCCTTTACAAGATCAAGAATCTTATCTGTAGGCAGCATAAGCGGTGTTTTTGCACCAGCCGCATGCGTAATTCTCTCCTCCATGATCGTTCCGTCCAGATCGTTCGCACCATAATTCAAAGCTACTTGAGCAAGCTTCTCGCCGAGCGAAACCCAATAAGCCCTTATACTGTAAAAATTACGCAGAACTATTCTTGAAACTGCTATCGTTTTGAGGACATCAATCAAATTCGTCTTTTCTTCAACAAGCCCCAACGCATTAAGCTCTGTGTTTTCAGGATGGAAAAGAAGAGGAATGAAGGAGACAAAGCCGCCTGTTTTTTCCTGCAACTTCCAGAGCTTATATAAATGAACAGCCCTGTGTTTTGGCTCTTCAATATGACCGAAGAGCATTGTTGCATTGCTTTTTATTCCGAGGTTATGGGCTATCTCCATTATCTGAAGCCACTCTTCCGCTTTTACCTTCTTCGGGCAGATAACCTCTCGTATCTCATCATCGAGAATCTCCGCTCCGCCTCCGGGCATTGCTTGCAGCCCGACATCCTTCAACCTTGAGAGCACTTCCTCAGCACTCGTTCGCTCAACGTGCGAAAGAAAGCGTATTTCAGCTGCGGTCAACGCTTTAATAATCACTTGTGGAAATCTTCTCTTTATCTGGCTGAACATTTCCTCGAAGTATTCCATGCTCATTTCTGGATAAAGTGAGCCGACGATATGAAGCTCCGTAGCACCCATTGTTACTGCATCCGCAACTTTTTCAAGAATCTCTTCAACACTCATAAAATACGCATCGCTATCTCCAACGTCACGGTAGAAAGCGCAGAGCGGACATCTTGAAACGCATATATTTGAGTAGTTTATATGCCTGTTAACCACGAACGTGACGATGTTTCCATTCTCCCGATTGATGGAATCAGCAAGTTCTCCAAGCTCATGGACATCCAGCTCAAAAAGATTTTCAATATTATTCGGTGTCCATTCCTCCATTTTTGACCGCCATCAATTTTGTAGGTGTTACTATGCTTTTGGCTTCTCTTCTTCAGCTATAAAAACATATCCTTTTATATTCATATCCTGCAGTGGATATAACATATCATGAAAACGTCCAAGCATGAATACGAGCGGATTCTCGAATTCCTTATCAAACGCGGACCATCCAGCAAGTATGCTATATCAAAAGGTGCCGTCATCCCGTATCCGACGGTTCTGAGAAAGATTGCTGAGATGGGGGAAGCGCATCTCATCCAGAAGATTGCTGAAGGTAAGCGGGGCGCGGAGATTCATGTTGCAACGCCGAAAGGAACGCTCATCGCATATTTTAGCGGGCGTGTGCGCACGTCGGAACTCTTTATGGCGTTACCCGGCATTATGAAGCACGTTCGGATCTCCTTAGCGGAATTACCAGTGGTCAAGAATCCTTTTGGGTTTCTCATAGAGGGGCTGCCGTTCAAGCTCTCACAATTAGAAGACCTGAAGGCAGAGGAGGCGGTAAGCATCTTGGGTGTGATTCTTATCTGGCGACATGATGAATGGTATCACGAGATAGGCAAGGAAGAACTGGAGCGGTTATTATCATGGGACGAGAACTATCAACTTTTACGGTTCCTGGTTACGGGCTCCGTCAACACACTCGGAAAGATGAGCGAACAGGCACTGAGATTGAGCGAGCGGGCTGATGAATTCATATCAGAAATAGACGAGCTTGCGGGTCGTTAATAGCGGATTGCTCAATATCTTCTCTAAGGGTAGACATCCTGAACACTAAATTACAGGCTGTAGGGTCGTATGGCTGTTTTGTTATTTGGATTTTGAAATTGTGATTTTCCACAGTTTATTGAGCAAGTTCGTACTATACCCCAAGCGCATCGCTTATTTCTTGAAGCGCTTCCAGAGCGAGCTTGAAAAATTCGTTTCGTTCGAGTCCGAGGTCTTCACAGATCATTATGTTCTCTCTGCTCACCGTTCGCGCAAATGACTTGTCTTTGTACTTCTTCTTCAACGATTTTACGCTTACGTCAGACAATTTGCGAGAGGGCATCATCAAAGCGGTTGGCACGATTAGACCGGAAACGGCATCCGCGGCAATCAACGCCTTTGCCATGACGCTATTCGGCTCGAAGCCCGTTCTCGAATTGTGCGCTTTTATCGCATATAAGCATTCCTCAGGTAGTTTGCCGTTGAGCATCTCTACCGTGATGAGCCCGTGTTGCGCGAAATTGTCCTTTGTCCGTTCGTAATCCAAATCGTGCAATAAGCCAACCAGTATCCACTTCTCTTTATCCTCCCCCTCGATTTCCAGTTTATTCGCGAGTGCTCCCATTATTGTGGAGACGGCGAGCAGGTGCTTCCTTAAAGCATCGGTTTCTATCTCTCGTTCCATCAAGTCACGCGCTTCTTCTATCGAGATCATGGTACTTACTTTTTAGTCAACGTTGTTTTTACAAAAACCCTTCTGCAAACAAAAGCCTTTACAGAACTTTTAGGAAAAGTTTTATCTCGACCCTTATCAAAGTTTCTCCGCCACAAACAACCGGAGATACATCTTAAAAGGAAAAATCCGAGAGGATTTGGAGATAAATTCCAACTCACAATTATTCTCAAAATTGGAGGGAGCTCCTCGGAAAGTGTTTTTGAAGGTGTAGGGATTTTAACTACACTTAATGATCGAAGCGGCTTGAAAGCAACATGACGATCGTCTTCGGGCACGGTAACATTAACTTCAATTCCTTTTTAGCACCGAAAGCGAAGTTTTATATGTGAGCTAAGTATGTTGGATATTACGGAGAGATGTTTGATTTAACACGCTACAATAAACTTCTTTTTGAAAAAGGAGATGAGCTAAGAGACATTGTATGGGATACATTAGAGGAAATAGGCTTCACGGTAAATAGGTATGACGAGCATAAGGAAGATGGCTCTATTCAAGAAGGAGGCGAAATAGCAATACTTGAGATAAAAGGGGGGAAACATAGTGCTGCAACTGAAGATGTTAGAGAACTTTTTAATCACGTAGAAAGGTATATCAATGAAAAGAAAAGAGAACCAATAGGAATACTTATCGTCAACCACTACTGTGAAGAAGAACCAGTGGATCGTCGTGAGCCCTTCCCTTCCGATGTTCGAACGTTTGTAAAAATATTGTATGTGTTTAGCTCCTATAAACTATTCCAGTAAATTCTGGTTACTTCAACCGCAGCCACAAAGCTTATATACCCTG